>CADCSY010000082.1 GCA_902805555.1 uncultured Acidimicrobiales bacterium
GTGGAGGTTCGAGTCCTCCCCCCCGAGCTGTCGTTGGAGCATGAGACCGCAGGTCACAGACCGCGCGTGCCGTAGGTCCTGCCCGGATGTCGGAGGGGTCGGTCGACGCGGGCTGCGGCGCACGTCAGCCGAGCGCCTGGAGAGGCCTCGGATGGAAGGGGTGTCGGTCGGGTCGACACCCCGGATGAACCCACTCGGGGCAGCGCTGGGTCGCGACGACTCGAGCCGGCCCGCGACCGGATGACGGGTCGGGTCGAACGCACAGAGTCGCGGTTGTGGCACATGTGGTAGGCATGCATGCCAGTCGTTCCTGAAGCAGCAGGGATTGCTCCGTCTACCGGAAGGCATCCCGTTGTCGGACGATCGGTCACCCCGCAGCGGCGAGCTGCTGCCCCGGTACCTGCAGACCGGTGGCTCGTTCAGCGAGACGCTGGAGAGGGTGGCCGCCCTTGCGGCTGCTTCCGTGCCGGCTGCGGCCATGGCTGGCATCACGATGACGGGCGAGTCGGGAGCGCCCGCCACGACGATCTTCACCGACCCGCTGGCGCGCACGATCGACGACTCGCAGTACCGGTCACGACGGGGTCCCTGCCTGGAGGCGTGGCGCACCGGGAGGACCGTCGCCATCGAGATGACCGAGGCCGACGGGCGGTTCCCCGAGTTCGCCGCGGAGTGCCTGCAGCACGGCGTGCTCAGCACGTTGAGCCTGCCCATGGTCACAGGGGAGCGCTGCACCGGCGCCCTGAACCTGTACGCGCACGTCGAGGACGGCTTCAGCAGCGAGGACGCCGGTGTCGGCGCGAGCTTGGCGCACGCAGCGTCAGCCGTGCTTGCGAACGCACGCGCCCACCAGGAGGTCGTCGAGCTGATCGAGCGGCTCGGCAAGCCGCCGGACCTGCGCGACGGGTCGCGGTCGTCCGGCCCCGGCCTGGCGGGTGCCGACCGAGAGCAGCTCGATCGTGCACCGGGAGCAGCCTCGACCGGCGCGTCTGACGAGGACTTCGCCGCCAAGCTGCGGGTGGCGATGGACCTTCTCCGCTGGGAGCTGCGCGACCTGGTCATCCAGTCGTTCTCCTACGGGGTGGCGGGGACCGAGGCCGACGTCGCGCAGCACCTGCGGACCGGCAACCACCTGGCCAGTGCCCGCTCGGCCGTCGTCGAGGCGACCCTCAACGACGCCTTGATCCGTGCCGGGAGCCCCTTCCGGGTCTGACGCCCGGGCGGCGCAGCGTCCGGAGGAGCCGTCTCGGCATCCGTCACCTGCGTCCGCCGGCGACCACGAGCATGATCCGGCGGGTGTGACACATCCTGAGGCCGGGGGCCACGACATGAGCTCGATCCGCGCCGGATGGCACGGCGGGCGCACCCACAGGGCAGCACCCTTACAGTCGCCGTGGTGTCCCTGAACTTCGCGACGGCCGTCACGACCGAGGAGACGGCGATCGTCATCCACGTCCGAGGAGAGATCGACATCGCCACCTGCCAACGGCTGCGGGACGCGATCGAACCCCACCTGGGTCCAGGTCAGACCATCGTGCTCGACCTCTCGCACGTGGAGTTCATGGACTCGTCCAGCCTGCACATCCTCATCCAGGCCAGAGAGCGGCTGGCGCGCGAGGGCGGTTCCCTCGCCTTGCGCAACCCCTCGACTGCAGCCACTCGCCTCCTCACCGTCACCCGAGCGGAGGACCTGCTCGAGGCTGCGGCCGGCCAACCTCCTCCCGACCGGCCTGCCGGACCCGTGCTCGTGGTCGACCAGCGCCCCGACGGGCGCCTCTGACGTCGAGCAGACGCGGCTTGCTCCATCCCAGGTGCGTTCCACGACCGGACGTCCCTGGGGAGCAGATGTCAGGCAACGAGGTGTTCCGCATGCTGGGGATGGTGTGCTCGTCCTCCATCTGAGCTCGTCGGGGTCGGCTTGAGTGGGGGGGATGAGTCCCATCGTCCTCGCCCTGGGGGCGAGCCTGTTCTACGGCGGGGCAGACTTCTGGGCCGCGGGGTTGACCAGGCGCACGAGCCCGGTGGCCGTGACCACGTGGAGCCAGCTCTCGAGCGGTGTCGTGCTCATGGTGCTGTTGCTCGGAGGCGGTCAGCCGTTCGATGCCGGCGCGCTGTGCTGGGGTGCTGTCGCAGGAGCTGCTGGCGGCCTCGGCCTGCTCCTGTACTACCGAGCCCTCGCCGCTGGTCCTGCCTCGGTGGTGGCGCCGCTGGCTGCGGCGGGCACCGCGATCCCGGTGATGGTGGGCCTCGTGCGGGGTGACCCGACCAGCGCTCTCGCCCTCCTCGGCCTGCCGCTGATCGTGGTGGGGATCACCGTGGTGGCCTTTGACGGCGGCGACGACAGGGTGTCGCCGCCGTGGGGTGCCCCGCTTCGGGGGCCCAGGGACGACGAGCCCCGGCGTGACGACACCCCACCGCGTGCCGTGCCGCTGGCACTGGTGGCCGCAGGGCTGCTCGGGGTCTTCTTCGTCCTGCTCGACGAGGGCGGCGCTGGTCAGGGCGAGCTCTCGGTGACCCTCGGGGTGCAGGTGGGTGGCCTCGCCCTCAACGCCGCCTACCTCGTCGCCACCCGTCAGTCGGCTGCGGAGCTGGCGGTCCCTGGCCGGCTCCTCGTCGCCCTGGTCCTGCTCGGAGGGTTGAACCTGGGCGGCGACGCCTCGCTCACCTTCGCGTTGGGTGCAGGTGCTCTCGGAGTTGTCAGCGTCCTGACCTCGCTCAGCCCGGTGCTCACGGCCGTACTCGCCTGGGTCGTCCTGCGCGAGCGCGCTCCACGGATCCAGCTCGTCGGCGTCGGTGTCGCCTTCCTCGGCGTGCTGCTCGTCGCCTCCGGTTGAACCTCCGGCGGACCGGCCCGCTACACCCGACCGGGTTCGGCACCGCCGACGACGACGAGCGGAGGCGGCCCGAAGCCGTTGAACGAGGATGCGTAGCTCAAGCTGTAGGCCCCGGCCACACCGATGTAGAGGTGGTCCCCGACCTCGAGATCTGCGGGCAGCCATGCGTCGTAGAACATGGTGTCGCTGGCGTCGCAGGAGGGGCCCGTCACCGTGAACGGCAGCTGCGCCGCCGTGCCGCCGTCCGGCCGTGAGGTGCGAAGCGGGAACGCCCAACGCCCGCCCGTCTGCACTGCCTCCATCATGCCGTTGTAGCCACCTGCGTCGAGGTAGACCCACGGTCCGTCATCCCGCTCGGCCACGCCGATGATCGACGTCACCATCACACCGGAGGTGGCGACGAGCGACCGCCCCGGCTCAGCGACGAGGAGCGCTGGTGTGTAGGGCAGCTCGCTGACCGCCGTCGTGATGCCGTCGGCGATGGTCGAGATCGAGGGGACCTCTTGGGTGTAGCGAGCCGGGAACCCACCGCCGATGTCGAGCATCTGGAGGCGGACGCCCCGCTCCGCCAGGCGGCCCAGCAGCGCGCCGCACCGGGTGATCGCCTTCTGCCACGCCTTCGCGTCGGTGCACTGCGACCCCACGTGGAACGTCACGCCGTAAGGGGTGAGACCGAGTGAGCGAGCGAGCAGCAAGAGGCGCTCGGACTCCTCGAGGCCGACGCCGAACTTGCGCGAGAGGGGGAACAGGCTGCTGCTGTCATCGACTGCGAGCCGCACGTACACGCTCGCGCCCGGCGCCTGCGTCGCGACCTTGTGGACCTCCGCAGCGGAGTCGACGGCGAAGCGGGTGACGCCTCGCCGGTGAGCAGCTGCGACGGCGGCGGGCGCCTTCACCGGGTTGCTGAACAGCACGGCGGAACCGGGCGCGCCGATCGCCTCCACGAGGGACAGCTCACCGATCGAGGCGACCTCGAACTGGCAGCCCTGGGCGGCGAGGGCCCGCAAGACCTGAGGCGCGGGGTTGCACTTCACGGCGTAGTGGATCGTGAAGGCAGGGAGGTGGCGCTGCACCTGACGGTAGGACTCCTCGACGACCCCGACGTCGCAGGCCAGGAACGGGGTCTGGTGGTGGATGCGTCGGAGCGAGGTCGACGCCAGAGCGCTCGGCGCCGGTGCCGTCGCTGGCGCCCCCCGTCGCCGGAGCTCGGTGCCTGGGACGGCTGCGTTGCTGGGACGGCCTGTGGCGAGCACGTGGGATCCCCTCTGTTGGAGCAAGGTCGCCAGATCTTTTGGAGGGCATCCCTCTTGGTGCCCTCAGTGGTGCGTGCAATACGCTGTGAAGCGTAGTCGATGGTGCGCGGGAAACGGACACTTCAGGTGTTTAGGCTCCAGTTGTGCACACGCGCCTCGAGGCCACGCACCACAACCACATGCGCGGTCGACGCTCGTACATCGAGGAAGCGGTGCTGGCGAGCGTCGGGCTCGCCGCCCTGATCCTGTTCGTCGTCGAGCGGAGCCGGGGGACACAGCTCCTCTCCAACGTCACCTTGCTCGCGATGTCCTTCGCAGCCGCCGCTGCGTGCTTGGTGCGCGCCGTGCGGACGACACCCGACAGCCAGCGCGTCTGGGGCTGCTTCGCCGTGTCGATGGCGTCTTGGGGGAGCGGACAGGCGGTGTGGACGTGGTACGAGCAGATCGGCGGTCGTGACCTTCCCTTCCCGTCGATCGCGGACGTGGGCTACCTGCTCGCCGTGCCGTTCGCCGTGGCCGGCCTGCTCCTCTTGCCGAGCGGGCCCGGGGCGAGGCACGGGCGGGCGCGCGTCCTGTTGGACGGGATGGTGATCGCCGCTTCGGTGTTGTTCATCAGCTGGGAGCTCGTGCTCGAACGCAGCTTGAACGACACCTACGAGGACTGGTTGACCCGTGTCATCGGGCTGGCGTACCCGGTCGGTGACGTCATCGTCATCACGGTCGCGCTCTCGATGTTGTCTCGTTCGTGGCGCGGCGCCCGCCTGGCGCCGACCACCCTGCTGATGGTCCTGGGAGCGACGGTCTTCATCGCGATGGCCGACACCGGCTTCTTCTACCTCGGCATCGACGGGCGTTACGTGTCCGGCCACCCCGTCGACATCGCGTGGTACGCCGGCTTCGCTCTCCTCTACCTGGCGGCTCGACGACCTCCGGCGACGGTGTACGACGAGGAAGACCTCGGCGTACCCCGGAGGGCAGCGGTCACGCTTCCTTATCTCGCGGTTCTCGTCGCCCTGGTCGTTGCAGCTCTCGAGCGGGCGTCGGAGGAGAACCTCGGTGATGCTGCCTTCGCGATGCTCGTCGTCGTCATGGTGCTCCTGGTGTGCCGCCAGTACGTCGCCATCCTCGAGAACGGATCGCTCGCGAGGACGTTCGAGGAGCGGGTCCAGAGCAGGACGATCGAGCTGCGGAACAAGGAGGAGCGCTTTCGCTCGCTGGTCCAGCACTCGGCCGATGTCGTCACGATCATCGACCACCACGGGTGCATCCGCTACCAGAGCCCGTCGTCGCTCACCGTCTTCGGCTACGACCACGAAGCGCTCGTGGGGACCGACTTCGGCGCGCTCCTCGGGCCTGAGCATCGTCGGCGCCTCGCCGGTGTGTTCTGGCGAACTGGTAGGCGCACCGGGGAGCCAGAGGTCGTCGAGTACAAGCTCCGACGTCCAGATGGAACGTGGCGGCGGTGTGAGACCACCGTGACGAACCTGTTCGACGTCCCGAGCGTCGCCGGCCTCGTGCTCAACACCACCGACGTCACGGAGCGGAAGTCGCTCGAGGACCAGCTCGTGCACCAGGCGTTCCACGACCCCCTCACCTCGCTCGCCAACCGGGCCCGGTTCCATGACAGGCTCCAGCAGGCCCTCGTGCGGGCGCGCCGACACCCCAGGCCTGTCGCTGTGCTCTTCTGCGACCTGGACGGGTTCAAGGCGATCAACGACAGCTACGGGCACTCGACCGGTGACTGCATCTTGGCCGAGGTCGCAACCCGGTTCGCGGGGTGTGTGAGGGAGGTCGACACCGTCGCTCGCCTCGGCGGCGACGAGTTCGCCATCCTGATCGAAGACGCAGGCTGCGAGACCGAGGCGTACGCCGTCGCGACACGCATCAGGGGCGCGCTGCAGGCCCCAGTCGTGCTACACGACCGTGAGCTGTTCGTGAGCGCGAGCATCGGCATCTCCGTCTCGACCGGCAACGGCGACACCCCGGACAGCCTGCTGAGCGATGCCGATCTCGCCATGTACCGGGCGAAGTCGCGCGGCGCCGGCCGTTTCGAACGCTTCAACACGTCCATGCGTCCGACGGCAGGAGTCATGGAGCTGGGCACCGACCTCCACCGGGCCCTCAACCGCCACGAGCTCGTCCTCCACTACCAGCCGGTCCTCTCGCTCGACGACGGCCGCGTCGCTGGGATGGAGGCGCTCATCCGGTGGAACCACCCTGAACGTGGGTTCTTGCCGGCGGAGACCTTCATCCACCTCGCTGAGCGCTCGGGCCTCATCCTCGACATCAGCCGATGGGTGCTGGCCGAGGCTTGTCACCAGACGGTCCAGCTGCAACGGCGGCGCCTTCTCGAACCGACGGCGTTCGTGGCGATCAACATCTCCGGGCACTGCGTGCACGATCCGGCACTCGTCGGGGACGTCCGAGACGCGATCGACGCCTCCGGCATCGCCCCGACGAACGTGATGCTCGAGATGACGGAGACGGTGCTGATCGGGCACTCGGAGGAGACGTTGAGGAGGTTGGAGCTGATCAAGGCCATGGGGGCACGTCTCGCCCTCGACGACTTCGGGACGGGGTACTCGTCCCTCAGCTACGTGCACCGCCTCCCCGTCGACGTGCTCAAGATCGACCAGAGCTTCGTCGAGCGGCTCGGGGACGACACCCGCACCGGCCTGGCCGAGTGGATCGTCCGCATCGGCCATGCCCTCGGGCTCGAGACGGTGGCCGAAGGCATCGAAGATGAGCAGCAGCTCCTCACGCTGCGCAGCATGGGCTGTGAGTTCGGCCAGGGGTTCCACCTCTCGCGCCCCGTCCCGATCGACGAGCTGGCCACCTTCCTCGCCATCGCCCGACCATGTACGACTCCGGCACTTGCACGGCTGCAAGGAGATGCCTAGAGAGTGGTTCGTCATCGCGCGCTCGACGTCGCTGATGAAGATCGTCTCGGTCATCTCGAGGATTCCGGCGGCCCCACCACCTGGACCTCCGACCGGTGGATGATCGGTGGTGAGGCGGGCCCCGGCGGGCGCTACCATCTGGGACCGCAGCACCAGCACGGCCTGTTCGTCTAGGGGCCTAGGACACCGCCCTCTCACGGCGGCAACACGGGTTCGAATCCCGTACAGGCTACGAGCTGCCCCCGGCCCGGGGGCGCGGCAGCGAGCGACCGAGGCCCGGCCGAGAGGTCGGGCTCCGTCGTTCCCGGCGGGGGGCGGGAGCCACCGCCCAGCGCCCCGCCCGGCCGGGTGGGCCAGACTGGATCGACGAGGTCGACGGCCGGCCTCTGCCTCAGGAGGGTGTGCGATGGCGTGGGACTTCTCGACCGAGCCCGAGTTCCAGGAGCAGCTCGACTGGGTGGAACGGTTCTGCCGTGAGGAGGTCGAGCCGTTCGACCTCGTCTTCCCCGCTGCGGTCCGGTCGAAGGACCCGAAGATCCGGGCGCTCGTCCAGGGGCTCCAGCAGCAGGTGAAGGACCGGGGCCTGTGGGCGCTGTTCCTCGACGAGGAGCTCGGTGGCCCCGGGTTCGGGCAGCTCAAGCTGGCCCTGATCAACGAGATCCTCGGTCGCTACCCGGCCGCTCCCGGCTTCTTCGGCACCGCCGCCCCCGACACCGGGAACATGGAGCTGCTGGCCATGTACGGCACCCCCGAGCAGAAGGAGCGGTGGCTGTACCCGCTCATGAACCAGGAGATCTGGTCGGCGTACTCGATGACCGAGCCCCAGGGCGGCTCCGACCCGAACCTGTTCAAGACGAACGCCATCCGTGACGGCGAGGAGTGGGTGATCAACGGCGAGAAGTGGTTCACGAGCGCCGGCCGCTACGCCGACATCCTCTTCGTGATGACGACCAGCGGCATGTTCGTGGTCCCCAAGGACGCCCCCGGCGTCGAGTTCGTGGAGGGCGGGCCGCGGTCGCACTCACACATCCGCTACAACGACGTCCGCGTGCCGCTCGACCACCTGCTCGGTCCGGAGGACGGGGCCAAGGTGCTCGCGCAGCGGCGACTCGGCGGCGGTCGCATCCACCACGCCATGCGCTCGATCGCCCAGTGCAAGCTCGCCTTCGACATGATGTGCGAGCGGGCCCTCAGCCGGGAGGCCCACGGCAAGGTCATCGCCGAGCACCAGATGGTGCAGGAGGCGATCGCCGACTCCTACGCCGACATCAACATGCTCCGCCTGCTCGTGCTCTGGACGGCCTGGACGATCGACAACTCGAGCACGCAGCAGGCGAGGACCCAGATCGCAGCGTGCAAGTACACCTGCGCCAAGGTCTTGAAGGACGTCTCGTACCGGGCCATCCACATCTACGGGTCGCTCGGGACCACCGACCTCACGCCGTTGCAGGCGATGTGGGCGGGCGCACCGACGATGAGCGTCATGGACGGCGTCGACGAGGTGCACAAGGTCACCGTGGCCCGCAACGTGCTCAAGGACCACCGCCCCCACGAGGGCCTCTGGCCGACCGAGTACTACCCGCACAAGCGCGAGGCGGCCCGCAAGAAGTTCGAGGCCCTCTTCGCCGAGGATCCCGAGCTCGAGCGCTACGCCGACGGGATCGCGAAGTACATGGCGAACCGCAACCGCTGACCCGCCTGCGGCCCGACGCGCCGCAGCGCCCCGGTGGACCGGGGCGCTGCGGGTCGTGCCGTCGCCGTGTCAGGCGCTTCGGTTCCAGCCGGCTCCGTCAGGCGATGGAGCGGACCTCGGCCAGCTCCTTCTCCTCGCCGTCGACGTCGACGGCGCTGTCGGTGAGCAGCACGGTCCGCAGGACGATGCCGCCCTGGAGCCGCAGCACCGAGGAGGCGAGGGCGCTCACGTAGCGCACGCCCTCACGGGGGTCGACGAACGTGCGGGGGCTGAGGTCGCGAGCCGCCTTGGCGACGTCGCGGAACAGCAGGGACGGCTCGAGCCGGTCCACCCACAGCTCACCGGGGACGCCCTGGATGCCCTGGACGCCGGGGATGCCGGGGCGACCGGGACGCCCGGCCGGGCCCTGGGGCCCCTGCGGACCCTCGACGCCGACCTCGCCCTGCGAGCCGGCGGGACCCTGCTCGCCCTGGGGACCCTGACGGCCCTGCTCACCGGGGAGGCCGATGACGCCGCGCTGACCCTGGCCACCGGGGAGTCCCCGCTCGCCCTGGGGGCCCTGCTCGCCGCGGGGGCCCTGCTCGCCGACGGCGCCGGGGAGGCCCTTGGCGCCGGTCTCGCCCTGCGCGCCCTGGAGGCCCTGCTCGCCGCGCAGGCCCTGCTCACCGACGGGGCCGGTGACACCCTTCTCACCGGTCTCGCCCTGAAGGCCGGTCGCACCCTGCGGTCCGGTCTCGCCACGCTCGCCGCGGAGCCCGACCTCGCCACGCTCGCCGGCAGGACCCGTGGGGCCCTGCTCGCCACGCTCGCCCGGGAGGCCGGTCGAGCCCTGGATGCCCTTCTCGCCCTTCTCACCGGTGGGGCCCTCGGGGCCCTGCAGCCCCTGCTCGCCCTGCTCACCGCGCTCACCCACGGGCCCGACGGAGCCCTTGGCCCCCTTGTCGCCCTTGTCGCCCTGCTCGCCGACCGGACCGGTGGGGCCCTTGTCGCCCTTCTCGCCGCGCTCGCCGACGGGGCCACGGGGGCCCTTGTCGCCGCGCTCGCCCTGCTCGCCCACGGGACCGGTCGGCCCCTTGGGGCCCCGGCCGCCCTGCACGCCGGCGGGAGCGGGCGTCTCGTCCTCTTCGACGACGACGACGAGGGCGGCGTCGACGATCTCCGCCTCGACGATCTCGTCCGGGAGGTCGGTCTCGACCAAGTCGGCCTCCACCCGGGGCGCGTTCGTTCCTCTTCGCTGAGCCATGATCTCTGATCCTTCTTCCTGGGGGGTCTGACGGGAGGTCCGGCAGCGAGCGCATGGCTCGGCCACCGACGATCTGACGCTACCCACCCGCCGGTGGTGCACACACGGTCGACGGCTGTGAGATGGGTCACGACCCGGACCCACCGAGGGCGCGCAGCGGTCACGGTTCGTGCCGCCACGGCGGAGGCCGAGCACGGGCGCAGTAGCCTCCCGGCCGTGCCCGACGCCCCCGCCGTGCCGGCGTCCGTTCGCGTCAACCCCGGTGAGCCCCCGCTCCTCGCCGAGCGGCCCACCGCCGACGGGGCCGGCGTCGAGACCGACAAGGCGAAGGCGAACGACTCGCTCCTGCCTGCGCTGCGGGACGAGATCGTGCGCCTCCAGCAGCGGCTGTACGCCGAGGACGCCCGAAGCGTGCTGCTCGTGCTGCAGGGGACGGACACGTCGGGCAAGGACGGCACCATCCGCCACGTCCTCGGTGGGGTGACGCCGTCGGGGACGAAGGTGGCCGCGTTCAAGGCGCCGAGCACCAGTGAGCTCGCCCACGACCCGCTCTGGCGGGTGCACGCCGAGTGCCCCGAGCGGGGGAAGATCGGCGTGTTCAACCGATCGCACTACGAGGACGTGATGGCTGCCCGCGTGCGGGGCCTCGTCGACGAGGCCACGGTCCGGCGCCGCTTCCGCCACATCAACGAGTTCGAGCGCATGCTGGTCGAGGAGGGCACGACCGTCGTGAAGTGCTTCCTCCACCTGTCCCGCGACGAGCAGCGGGAGCGGCTCCAGGCCCGGCTCGACGATCCTGAGAGGCGCTGGAAGTTCCGCCTCGGCGACCTCGAGGACCGGGAGCGTTGGGACGACTTCCAGCTCGCCTACGAGGAGGCGGTCCGGGAGACCTCGACGGGGTGGGCGCCGTGGCACGTGGTCCCCGCCGACCGGAAGTGGCAGCGCAACCTCGTCGTCGCGCAGCTCCTGCGGGCAGCGCTGCAGGCCATGGACCCGCAGGTGCCGGCGGCGGCGGAGGAGACCCAAGGCGTCGTCATCCCGCCGTGAGCGGCGCCCCGCCTCCCGTGCCGGCGGCAGGTCCTGGCGAGCCGGACTCATGGGCCAGGAGCCACCGCTTCACGTCGAGCCCCCAGCGGAACCCGCCCATCCCGCCACCGGTCCGCACCACCCGGTGGCAGGGCACGAACAGCGCAGCGGCGTTGAAGCCGCAGGCCCCTGCAGCCGCCCGCACCGCCGCAGGGCGTCCGGCCTTGGCCGCCAGCTCCGCGTACGTGACCGGCGCGCCGGGCGGGACCCCCCGCAGCACGTCCCAGGCGTGGCTCCTGAAGGGTCCGGAGCGCTGGCGCACGTCGATGTCGTCGATCGCGAGCACGTCGCCTTCGAGGTACCGGACGGCCGCCCCGGTGACGGGGCCGAGGTCCCGGCGCTCCTTCAGCGACCCGTCGCCGCGCAGGTCGGGGGCGACGAGGTGGACGAGCTCGCCAGGGTCCGTCGTCCAGCCACTCGCGAGGACGGCGCCCTCGTCGTCGACCACGATCGTGAGAGGGCCGGCCGGGGTCGGCATCGTCGTGAGGTCCATCAGCTCGTCCTGTCGTCGTCGGGTCGGGTGGGGCTGGGGCTGCCCGTCGCACCTGCGAGGGGCTCGGTCCGGGCGGTCGTCGTCCTGCGTCGGGCCCGATGTCGACCGGCCCGCTCGGCCTCGGGCTCCTGGGGGAGGGGGTCTCGGCGCGACCGTGCCTCGGCGTCCAGGCTGCGCCACAGGTGGATGACGGCGTAGGCCCGCCACGGGCGCCACCCGTCTGCGAGGGCCGAGAGCTCGGGGGCGTCGGCGTCGTGACCGAGGCGGCGAAGGGCGTTGCGGAGGCCGACATCGCCGACCGGGAGGGCATCGGGGTCCCCGAGCGCCCGCAGGGCGATGTACGACGCGGTCCACGGCCCGATGCCGGGGAGGGCCAGCAACGCCGCCTCGGTGGCGGCCCGATCCGCACCCCCGTCGAGCGCGACGTCGCCGTCGTCCAGCGCCCGCGCCAGGCCGAGCAGCGCTCGCGCCCGTGCCCTCGGCATCGCGAGCTCCGCCGGGTCCATCGCCGCCAAGGCGGCGGGCGTGGGGAACAGGTGCGTCAGACCACCGTCGGGAGCCGCGAGCCGTTCCCCGTGCGAGCGCACCAGCCGGGCCGCCAGGGTGCGGGCACCGGCCACCGACACCTGCTGGCCGAGGACGGCCCGGACAGCCAGCTCGGCACCGTCGACGTGACCGGGCACCCGCGTGCCGGGTGCCTCCCGGACGAGTGGCCCGAGGACGGGATCGGCACCGAGGTGCTCGTCGACCGCCACCGGGTCGGCGTCGAGGTCGAGCAGCCGGCGGCAGCGGGAGACCGCAGCAGCGAGGTCGGCGACGTCCGTCAGGCGGAGCGTGCACGACACGTGGTCGCCCCCGTCGTGCAGCGAGACCGTCCCCGGGCCCCTCGGCAGCGGCAGCACCCGCCGGTAGGCGCCCTCGACGACCTCCTCGACCCCCGGCACGGCCCGGGCGCCGAGGAACGACAGGACGGCGCCGGCGTCGAGCGGCTGCCGGGCGGCGAGGCGGAGGGTGATCGACTCCGGCTGGCCGCCGCTCGCCCCGCTCCGGCCGTCGCGGAGCTGCGTGGGGGTGGCGGCGTAGACGGCTCGGACCGTGTCGTTGAACTGGCGGACGCTGGTGAAGCCTGCGGCGAAGGCGGTCGCCGTCACCGGCAGGGAGGTCGTCTCGAGCAGCAGCCGCGCCGTGTGCGCCCGCTGCACCCGGGCGAGGGCGAGCGCCCCCGCGCCCACCTCGGCCAGCAGCAACCGGTGGAGCTGGCGCTCGCTGTAGCCGAGGCGGCGCGACACGCCGCCGACCCCCTCCCGGTCGACGAGGCCGTCGGCGATGAGCCGCATCGCCCGAGCCACCACGTCCGCACGCCCCTGCCACTCGGCCGAGTCGGGGGTCACGTCGGGCCGGCAGCGGCGACACGCCCGGAACCCCTCCGCCACCGCCGCGGCTGCCGTCGGGTGGAAGCGGACGTGCTCCCGCTTGGGGGTGCGGGCCGGGCAGCTCGGTCGGCAGTAGATGCCCGTGGAGGTGACGGCGGTGACGAACCAGCCGTCGAAGCGGGGATCCCTGCTGCAGACGATGCGGTAGCAGCGCTCGGCGTCCAGCACGGAGCCATCGTCGCTGATCCAGGGACCGGACGCTGGCGGGAATCCGACATCGCAGTCGTCCGTACCACCGCCTGACGGGCGGCGCGGGGCCCGTGAACGGCGGCCTGTAGCGTCGCCGGCCATGGCGGAGGAGGAGACGAGCGGCGTCGCAGGGTGGATCACCGACGTGATCGACTCGGTCGGCGAGGTCGGCGTCGGGCTCCTCATCGCCTTGGAGAACGTGTTCCCGCCCCTGCCCTCCGAGCTCATCCTGCCGTTCGCCGGGTTCGCCGCCGAGCGGGGCGACCTCAACATCGTGCTGGCCTGGGTCGCCGCCACGATCGGGGCCCTCGTGGGTGCGCTCGTGCTCTACGGCATCGGCGCCGTCGTCGGCTACGACCGCCTCCACGACCTCGCCGGGAAGCGCTGGTTCGTCCTCCTCGGCCAGCGCGACCTCGAGCGGGGCTCGTCGCTGTTCGACCGCTACGAGGCCCCGCTCATCCTCGGCGGCCGGTGCGTGCCGCTCGTCCGCAGCGTGGTGTCCATCCCAGCCGGCATCGCCCGGATGCCGCTCGCCCGGTTCTGCCTCTACACCACCATCGGCGCCGGCCTGTGGAACGCCCTGTTCATCTACCTCGGTTCGGTGGTGGGCGACAACTACGAGCGGGTCGAGAGCTACGTCAAGCCGTTCTCCTACGCCGTGCTCCTGCTCCTCGTCGCGGGTGCCGCCTACCTCGTGGTGCGCACCGTCCGGCGCAAGCGGTTCAGCGCCGCCGGCTGACGACCGGACGAGGGGGACCGCCACGTCCTGAACGAGGCACGCACGGTCTCGGCGGTCCGGCTGCAGGTGCGGGGGCGGGTCAGCGGGGGATCGTGAACCCGGCCTCGAACGCCTCCCGGACCTCCTCGAGCTCGTCCCACCGCCCTGCCGGGGCCTGGAAGTTCAGGGCGTAGCCGGTGTCGATGTCGTCGGCGATGATGCCGATGTTCGTGGCCCGCTGCCCCTGGTACGTGTACTCCCAGATCGCCGCCTCGTAGCCCTGGAAGGTCCTCTCCTCGATGCGGATCTCCCTGTAGTCCGGGTACTGCTGGGCGAACGTGGCGGACTGGCCCTCCCACGCCGCCACTGCGTCGTCACCGGGGTCGTCGGTCTGGTCGACCCGGAGGTAGGCGCCGCCCGGACCTCGGACGTCGATGGCGTTGCCGCGCGAAGGTGTCGGGGTCCAGCCAGCCGGGTGCCAGATGGTCCAGCGGAGCGACGGCTGGGGGCTGTACGAGGTCCACTCCGCCGGCACGCCGTCCGGGCGCCCTGCAGGGTCGGGGGCGGGGGCCGTCGTCGTGGTCGCCGGCTCGTCCTCGGTGGGATCGTCGTCGGGCTCGTCCTCGGTGGGCTCCTCGTCGGTCGGCGCCTCGTCCGTGGGCTCGTCCTCGGTCGGCTCGTCGACCACAACGGGTGCCGACGACCCGGGGGTGGTCCCGGTGGTGGCGGTGGCGTCCGGCAGGGTCGTCTCGCTGCCGCCGGCGTCGACGCCTTCGCCGTCGTCGCCGAGTCGCGACAGGAGGACGGCGCCCAGGGCGAGCAGGGCGACGACGCCGAGCACGGCCGCCACCGGGAAGCGTCGGTTCCCGGTCCCGCCCGCGGCGGACGGGCGGTGCGGAGCGGGAGCCGACCGCGGGGCCGACGGTCTGGTCCCGAGGTCCGGAGCCGGCGTGGTGGCGGCGACGGACGTGGCCGCGACCGGAGCGACCCGGGTCATCTGTGGCAGCGCCACCGTGGCGCCCTCCTCGGCTCCGTGCGCCTCGACGGGCACGGCCCGGGCCCCTGCGATGTCGGCCAGCTTCGACGTCGCCTCTGCCAGCCCGAGTCGGGCGGCGGGGTCCTTCGCCAGCAGGCCGTCGATCAACGGCGCCAGCTCCCCGGCCCGCTCGAAGGGCCGTCGGTCACCGTGCACGACCGCGTGGAGGGTCGAGATCGGCTCGCCCTGGTCGAAGGGGGCCTGCCCCTCGACCGCGTAGTACAGCAGCGCGCCCGTGCTCCAGAGGTCCGAGGGAGGGCCGACGGGCTCACCGAGGGCCTGCTCGGGCGACATGTAGGAGGGGGTCCCCATCACCATGCCCGTCTTGGTGATGCTCGGGTCGTCGCGCATGGACGCGATGCCGAAGTCGGCCAGCTTCACCTGGCCCGACGACGTGACCATGACGTTGCGGGGCTTCACGTCCCGGTGGACGATGCCGACCTTGTGGGCGGCCTCGAGGGCGCCGAGCAGCGCGACGCCGATGGCCGCCGTCGCCGGCGGGGTGAGGGGGCCGTCGGCGGTCACTGCGTCGGCGAGCGTCTGCTCCTCGACCAGCTCCATGACGAGGTACACCTGGTCGGCCTCGTCGACCACGTCGAACACCTGCACCGAGCCCGGGTGGTGGATGCGGGCGGCAGCGCGCGCCTCGCGCAGGACCCGGGCCCGCAGCGCGTCGCGCTCCGCATCGGGCAGGTGGGTCGGGAGGGGCACCTCCTTGACGGCGACCGCACGTCGGAGAACGGTGTCCTCGCCGCGCCAGACCCTGCCGACGCCGCCGCTCCCGATCACGAAGTCGAGTCGGTAGCGGTTGGCGACGGTGGTGGCGGTGTCGTCGGCGGGCACCGCTGGACGGTACCCGTGGTCAACCTGCGCCTACCGGCGGTGGTGCAGCCCGCCTTCCGGTCGGCTCAGCCGCGACCCACGGCGGCTGCTGCGGGGCCGGCCGCCCGCCTGGCGCTGCTCCGGCGGCGGGCCTCGACGCGCTGCTCGTCGTTCTCGCCGCCCCAGAAGCCCTGCTCGCGGTGGTGTCGTGCGTAGGACCGGCACTCCTCGGTCACGGGGCACTCGCCGCAGATGGAGGCAGCCACCGCTTCTCGCGCCGCACGCGCGTCGGCCTGCTCGCCGAAGGGAGGGAAGAAGAGCTCGGTCTGGCCCTGGCAGATGCCGTCGGACATCCAGTCCTGCTGGGTCCAACGGGGGAGGAGCTGGACGACTTCAGCCAACGTGGCCGCCTCTCGGAGGGTGGGTGGGCCGGAGAGCCCGGTCCGTTGCCCACGATGTTCACCAAGTGTTCACGGTCCCTACCATCTTTCCAACACATTGTTGTGATCCACATGATCTGTTGCGAAGATGCGCGTCCTCCGGCTGCGCCGACGAGGATGAGGTCGTGGACGAGGGCACCGAGGACGGAGACGTCGGGGCGAGGGCGGTGGCGTCGCTGGCCGCAGTGGCGGCGAGCCTGCCGGGCGGCGAGGTCAGGAAGGGCCAGCAGGCCATGGCTGCCGCCGTCGCCGAGGCCATCGACGTCGGGCGCCACCTGCTCGTGCAGGCGGGGACGGGCACGGGGAAGACGCTCGGCTACCTCGTCCCTGCGGTGCTGAGCGGTCGCACGACGGTCGTGGCCACCGCCACCCGGGCCCTCCAGGAGCAGCTCGTCGGGAGGGACCTCCCCCTGCTCGCCGGCCTCCTCGACCGACCGTTCACCTTCGCCATGTTGAAGGGCCGGTCGAACTACCTGTGCCGGGCGGCCCTGGCCGATGCGGTCGGCGCCGGAGATCAGGCCGTCCTGCTCGGTGAGGCCATCGACCGGGACCTCGTCTCTGCGGTCGCCACGTGGTCCGTGGACACCGCCACCGGTGACCGGGCCGACCTGCCGTTGGCCCTGCGAGACGAGGCGTGGGCCCAGCTCTCCGTCGGCCCCGGGGAGTGCCCGGGCGCGCAGCGCTGCCCGCACGGCTCCACGTGCTTCGCCGAGGAGGCCCGCCGGGTCGCCGCCGACGCCGACGTCGTCGTCGTGAACACGCATCTTTACGGGCTGCACGTCGCCAGCGGCGGGGCCGTGCTGCCGGACCACGAGGTGGTCGTGTTCGACGAGGCCCATGCGCTCGCCGACGTCGCAGCCGACACCCTCGGCCTCACCATGGGGCCGGGCCGGCTCGCGAACCTGGCGCGTGGCGCCCGGGCCGTGTTCACCCGCGAACACCCGAGCGCGCTCCGCCTCGACGGCGCCGCCGCCCGCCTCGAGGCGGTGCTGGAGCCGCTGGTCGGGGATCGGGTCGACCCGTCGTCGGGCGACCTCGCGACCGTGCTGCTCGGGTGCGCCGAGGATGCCGCCGACGTGCTGGCGGCGGGCAGGGGCCTCGATGCCGTCGGTGACGCCATCGCCCGCAAGGAGCGCCTGGTGCAGCTGGCGACGGGGGTGGCCGGCGACCTCCGTCTGCTCGGCGAGCTGGGAGCCGGTCAGGTCGCCTGGGTCGAGCGCGCCGGTGCCAGACCCGTCCTGCGGGTCGCCCCCGTCGACGTCGGGGAGGAGCTGCCGAGGAGGCTCTTCGCCCACGTCACCGCCGTCCTGACGAGCGCCACCTTGGCGGTGGGGGACAGCTTCGACCCCGCCGCCAACCGCCTCGGCCTCGACCGGACCGGCGCGGCTCGAGCCGACGGTGCCGGCGAGCCGGCCGGGCCCCCATGGACCGGCCTCGACGTCGGCAGCCCGTTCGACCACGAGCGGCAGGCGCTCCTCTACTGCGCCGCGCACCTCCCCGACCCCCGGTCGGCGGGCTACGAGCCGGCGATGCTGGCCGAGCTGACCGAGCTCGTCGCTGCAGCGGGAGGTCGGACCCTCGGGCTGTTCACGAGCAAGCGGGCGATGGCTGTCGCTGCCGCCCACCTGGAGGAGCACCTCGACGTGGAGGTCCTGGTCCAGGACCAGCTCCCGAGGCCGCTCCTGCAACGGCGGTTCCTCGAGGACGAGACGTCCGTCCTCGTCGCCACCATGGGGTTCTGGCAGGGCTTCGACGCACCGGGGGCGACCTGCTCGCTGGTCGTCATCGACCGGCTGCCGTTCGCCCGCCCCGACGACCCGCTGGCCGACGCCAGGCGGGAGGCTGCGACGAAGGCGAAGCGCAACGCCTTCGCCTCGGTCGACCTGCCAGACGCCGCCACCCTGCTCGCCCAGGGCGCCGGCCGCCTCATCCGCACCGCCGACGACGAGGGCGTCGTCGCCGTGCTCGACCGGCGCCTCGCGACCGCCTCGTACCGCTGGACGCTCGTGCGCAGCCTCCCCCCGATGCGGCGCACGAAGGACCCGGCCGAGGCCCGTCGCGTCCTCGCCGCCATCGCCGCCTCACGCCCGGCCTGATCGCGTCGTCGCACGAGCCGGCCCCGGCCGACGTCGACGGTGGACCGACGTCCACGTGGCGCGGACGCTGGGACGCTGCACGAGGACGTCGACGTCGACGTGTCGTTCAGGGCACCACACGGGTGAGGTGGCGCCCCGCGCGGTTCACAGGAGCTCGGCGGCCAGCGAGGCGACCTCCGAGCGCTCGCAGTGCGACAGGCGGACGTGGCCGAAGAGCCGCTGGCCGGCGAACGCGTCGATGAGCACGGCGATGGCGTTGGTGTGCTCGCTCAGGTACGGGGCGTCGATCTGGCTGGTGTCACCGGTGAAGACGATCTTCGTCCCCTCGCCGACCCGCGTGAGGATGGTCTTCAGCGTCGTCGGCTCGAGGTTCTGGGCCTCGTCGACGAGCACGTAGGTGCCGAGCAGCGAACGCCCGCGCAGGAACGTCACCGTCTCGAGGGAGAGCTTCTCGCGGGCCGTCAGCTCGTCGAGCAGCGACACCGCGTCGGCATGGCTCCGGCGGTCGGTCATGGCCACGAGCGCGTCGGTGACCGCCTGCATCCAGGGGTCGAGCTTCTCGGCCAGGGTGCCGGGGAGGAAGCCCAGCTCGGACTTGCCGACCGGGACCACCGGCCGGTAGACGGCGACCTTGTCGTACACGGCGTGCTCGATGACCTGCTCGAGCCCCGCGGCGAGGGCGAGGATCGTCTTGCCCGTGCCTGCGTAGCCGTCGAGGGCGACGATGCGGACCTCGGGGTCGAGGAGGAGGTCGAGCGCGAACTGCTGCTCCTTCGCCCGGGCCCGCAGGCCCCACGCCTCCTGGCCCCTGGGCAGGGGCGCGAGGCGGTCCTGGCGCCGCTTGACCAGGACCGACTGCTGGCCGGCCCGGAGCACGGCGTACTCGTTCGGCCCGATGGTGGCGCACGCCTCCCCGTCGCTGTCCCCGAGGTCGGCCAGGCGTGGGGCGTCCCGCCCGTAGAGGTCGTCGATCAGCCCGGCCGAGACCTCCGCGGTCGACCAGCCCGTGGGCCGCCTGGCGTCGGGGTGGCTGCCGCCGCGGTGGTGCTCCCTGGCCACGAGGCCGACCTGGGCCGCCTTGATGCGCAGGGCAGCGTCGTTCGACACCAGCTCGACCGGCTCGACCTCTCGGTCCGCCTGCCCGAGGGCGGCAGCCAGGATCCGGTTGTCGGCCTTGGCGGGGTCGAGGCCCTGGGCGACGAGGGTGTCGACGAGGAGCCCGTTCGTCTCGATCTGCAGGGTGCCGCCCCCCGGCAGCGCCACCGCCGAGCGGATGTCGCCGCCGTTGGCGACCCGCAGCACCTCGATCCGCCGCAGGACCTCGCGCGCCGACCGGCCGACGTCGTCGGGGCGGGTCTTCAGCGAGTCGAGCTCCTCGACGACGGTGAGCGGGATGACGGCGGCCGAGGTCGGGAAGGCGAAGACGGCCTCGGGGTCGGAGATCAGGACCGAGGTGTCGAGCACCACCCGGCTCGAGACGACCGCCGCCGCCCCGCGCACCGCCACGCCCGACGGCGTGCCCACGTCAACCACGTGACCTCCCGGTGCTCGGGTGCGGGCGGCGCAGGCACCTGCGGCACGCCCTCGGTCGTCGCGGCTGGGGCACGGGCACGGGCCAATGGCTACCCGTGGCGCGTGTCGTGTTCGCGGATGGGGACGGCGCCCCATTCCTGACCTGGCGGGTCGTCAATCGGGGTGGCGGTCGGTACCCTGGCGATGGTCCCGCACCGCAGATCGAGGAGAGCACACATGGCCATCCGCCTGGGCGACGATGCCCCGGACTTCACCGCCGAGACCACCCAGGGCGAGCTCCGGTTCCTCGAGTGGAAGGGCGACAGCTGGGCCGTGCTGTTCTCGCACCCGAAGGACTTCACGCCGGTGTGCACGACCGAGCTCGGGGCGGTGGCCGCCCTCAAGCCCGAGTTCGACAAGCGCAACACCAAGGTCATCGGCCTGAGCGTCGACCCGGTGGACTCGCACCGCAGCTGGGAGACCGACATCGAGGACGTCACCGGCAGCCCCGTGAACTTCCCGATGATCGCCGACCCGGACCGCACGATCGCCGACCTCTACGACATGATCCACCCGAACGCCAGCGACACGATGACCGTGCGCTCGGTGTTCGTGGTCGGCGCCGACAACAAGATCAAGCTGACGCTCACCTATCCGGCGAGCACGGGCCGGAACTTCGACGAGATCCTCCGGGTGATCGACTCGCTGCAGCTCACCGCCGAGTACAAGGTCGCCACCCCGGCCGACTGGAAGGACGGCGACGACGTGATCATCACCGCTGCGGTCTCCGACGAGGAGGCGGCGGAGAGGTTCCCCAAGGGCTTCGAGGCCAAGAAGCCCTACCTCCGGCTCACGCCCCAGCCGAACAAGTAGCCGAGCGCGGCCGGCCCGTCGGGCCCGGCGTCGAGGTCACTCTCCGCTGGCGCCCGCCGCGGTGCCGGGGGCGGGGGAGGAGCGGTCGACGCCGTCGGCGGGGTGGCCGCCGGCGCCGGGACGGCCGGTCGCCTGTGCCCCGGTCGGTGGCCGGACCTCGTCAGCCGACCGCTCCGGCGCGGTCCCTGCCTGTGCGCCGTGGCCTGGTGACGGGTGACCCGGCACCACGTCGTCCGCCACGTCGTCCCCCAGTCCGTCCCCGCCCCCGGGAGCGTCACCCGGCGTCTGCGGGTCCTCGGCGGCGGCGACCTCGCCGGCGAGCCGGGGCCGCACCCGCAGCAGCGCCCAGAGGCCCACGGGCACGAGCACCAGGCACATGAGCTGCGCCCCCGTGAGGCCGGCCACGGTGTCGTCGTAGATCCGCAGGAAGTCGGTGGCGAAGCGCCCGATCCCGATCCAGACGAGGAACACGCCGATGGCGGTCCCCGGTGTCGAGCGCCGGCGGATGAGCCACCACAGGACGGCCGACAGCACGAACACGTGGAGCATCTCGTAGAGCGACGTGTTGTGGATCACGTCGCCCACCTGCAGCAGCCGGCCCGTCCCGCCGCCGCCCTCCCGGGTGGGGCCCCCGTCGTAGCGGGTGGCCAGCGGGAACGACGTGAGGCCACCGAGGTGCTCGCCGACCGAGTAGCAGCCGATGCGACCGATCGCGAGGCCGAGGGCGAGGCCGAGCATGCAGCGGTCGAGCATCCCCCAGCGCGTCAGCCGGTCCCACCTGAGGAACACCGGCAGGCCCAGGAGCACAGCGCCGATGAAGCCGCCTGAGAACTGCAGCCCGCCCTCCCAGACCGCGATCAGGTCGATCGGGGATTCGATCTGGTCGAGGTGGGTGAGCACCCAGGTGATCCGCGCGCCGACCACACCGGCCACCACCAGCTTGACGCCGAGGTTGATGGTGTCGTCGGCCGGACGGCCGACCTGCTCACCGAGCCTCGCGGCGACGCTGATGCCGACGACCACGCCGATGGCCACCATGATCCCGAACGTCCGGAGCGTGACCGGTCCGAGCTCGATGGCGGGGAACGTCGTGTACGGGATGGCGGCGAGGACGGGCGGCACTGCCGCATGATGGCACTGCGCCCCGGCCCGGGGGCGTTCGGCGCGGTGCCGGCGTCAGCCGACCGCCGGGGGAGCGGCCGTGCCCTCCGGCGCCGCCGCCTCGTCGACCACGGCGTCGGCGGTCGTCCAACGGGCGAGCTCGGGCAGCAGCCTGGCCACCACGACGGCCCCTGCCACGCAGGCGAGGCCCCCCGACACCACCGCCACCCGAGGCGTGGTCACCGCCGCCACCGCCCCCGCCTCGGCGTCGCCCAGCAGGGGGCCACCGGTCACCACGCCGATGTGGACCGACGACAGACGACCGCGCAGGCGGTCAGGCACCGAGAGCTGCAGGATCGTGTTGCGGAACACGGCCGAGACCACGTCGGCTGCGCCGGCCACCGCCAGCAGCACGAGCGCCAGCGGGAGCCACGAGACGGCCCCGAAGGCGGCGATGGCGGCGCCCCACACGATCACCGCGACGACCACTGCCCGACCCTGGCGTCGAACCGAGGAGACCCACCCGGTGGTGAGGGCGCCGACCAGCGCGCCGGCCCCGGGTGCCGCGTACAGCAGGCCGACGGTGGCGGCGCCGCCTCCGAACAGGCCGGTGCCCAGGGCTGGGAACAGCGCCCTCGGCATCCCGAAGACCATGGCGTTCACGTCGATGACGAAGGTGCCCTGGAGGGCCCTCCGGCCGCGGAGGAACCGCAGGCCCTCGAGGATCGAGGCGATGCCCGCCCTGGTCCCGCCACCGTGCGGTGGGAGCGGCCGGAGGCGCCACACCGTGGCGGCGGCGAAGGCGAACGTGGCTGCGTCGAGCCAGTAGGCGGCGCCGACGCCGACTGCGCCGATCAGGACGCCGGCGACCGCTGGTCCGACGACCGTCGCCGTCTGGAAGAGGGACTGGTTGAGCGCCAGCGCGGCCGGCACCTGGTCGAGCCCCACGATCGTGGGGATGCTGGCGCTGCGGGTCGGGCTGTCCATGGCGGAGAGGCCGGCGCTCACAGCCGTCAGCACGAAGAGGGGCCAGACGTGGGGTCGTCCGAGCGAGGCGTTGACGGCGAGGCCGACGCTCGTGACCCCGAGCAGCACCTGCATGACCAGCATGAGCCGGCGCCGGTCGACGGCGTCGGCGACCGAGCCGCCGATGAGCGAGCACGCCAGGAGGGGTCCGAGCTGCGCCGCGCTCACGAGGCCCACCATGAGGGAGGAGCCGGTCAGCTGGAACACCTGGAACGGCACGGCGACGGTGGTGACCT
Source organism: uncultured Acidimicrobiales bacterium (assembly GCA_902805555.1). GTDB lineage: Bacteria > Actinomycetota > Acidimicrobiia > Acidimicrobiales > CADCSY01 > CADCSY01. The sequence goes on from CADCSY010000082.1 coordinate 22,985, forward strand.
GGCGGCCGATGACGGAGACGAGCTGGCCGGTCCAGAGCAACCGGAAGTCGGGCGAGGCCCGCAGCGGCGTGACGTCCAGGAGGATGCGCCGCGCCACGGCCGCACTGTTGCAGACCGCCCCACGGGGGAGGCCAAGATGGGCAGGTGGCCGGTCCGTGCCCCTTCTGCCGGATCGTCGCCGGGGAGGCGCCGGCGTTCCTCGTGCTCGAGGACGACTGCTGCACCGCCTTCCTGGACACCAAGCCGCTCTTCCCGGGCCACACGTTGCTCGTGCCGCGCGCCCACCACGAGACCCTGGTGGACCTGCCTCCGCAGCTGGTCGCGCCGCTGTTCGAGACGGCCCAGCGCATCGCCGCCGCCGTGGAGGCGGCGCTCGGCGCGGCGGGGTCGTTCGTGGCCATGAACAACCGGGTGAGCCAGAGCGTCCCGCACCTCCACGTCCACGTGGTGCCGAGGAGCCGGAGGGACGGCCTGCGCGGGTTCTTCTGGCCGAGGCAGTCGTACGAGGGGGACGCCCACGCGGCGGAGGTCGCGGCCTCCCTCCGGGCCGCCCTCGGCTGAGGCGGCAGGGTCGCCACCTGCGACGCTGGGACCCGAGGCCCCTCAGGTCATCGGCTCCACCGCGTCGGGGAGCGGCTCCAGGCCGGCCCCGAGGCCGAACATCGGCAGGCACGCCTCGAGGCCCTCGATGGTGACCGTGTGCCGGCGGGAGGCCAGCCACCCGTCCCGGTCGATGCGGAACCGCAGCAGCCGGACCGGGCGCCCCTTGCGGGCCCGGATCGACCACCCGTCGGGCTGGTAGCCGAGCGAGCGGGTGACGCCGACCAGCCGTGCTGGACGACCCCCCGCTCGAGGACGCCGGGGGCCTGCTCGCTCCACGGTGCGCTGAACGGCATCGTCCCCGGTTCGTGGATCCCGGCCGCGGCTGCGTCGGCGAGCTCGAACAGGTCGTCGTCCGACGGGGGTCGCAGCGTCAGGCGGTCGGTGCGCAGGCGCAGGCCGAACAGCGGCCAGTGCTCGGTCCCCATGCCGAAGTGTCGTCGTCGGCCGACGCCGGTGCCGGTGCGTTTCGCTCGGAGGCCTCCCCGGTGCCGTTGGCTCGTACGATCGTGGTGATGTCGCAGCCGGCCGGGGGTGGGCGTCGCCTCGACCCGAAGCAGGTGCAGGTGTGGCGTGCGGGCTGGGGGGCGGCGGCGCTGGTGCTCGTCGCCCTGGTCGCCGCCGCCGAGGTGCTCGTGCGCACGGCCGGCGGGTCGTGGCCGCTCCCCCCGGCGGTGGGGCCGCTGCTGGCGGCGCTGGTGGCGGCACCCGTTGTGTGGCGCCTGCCGAGGTTGGCCTTCGACCGGTGGCGCTACGAGCTGGCGGAGACGACGCTCGAGCTGCGGCGAGGCGTGGTCGTGCACACCCACACCGCCATCCCGTACTTCCGGGTGCAGCACATCGACATCACCCGCAGCCCCTTCGAGCGCGCCCTCGGCCTCTCGCAGCTCGTCGTTCGGACAGCAGCCGCCAGCACGGACGCCACCATCCCCGGTGTGGCCGCGGCCGAGGCCGACGAGCTGCGGCGCGTCATCCTCAGCCGCACCGGTCACGGCGACGCGGTCTGAGGTGGCCGGGGACGCCGACCTCACCGACCAGCGGCCGGTCCACACCACCGCCTCGACCCCACCCGGCAAGGCGGGCCCGGCGCCCCGGGGTCCGAGACGGTTGCACCCGCTGAGCCCCCTGCTCGACGTGTTCGATCGCAACCTGCTGGCGCCGGGTGTGCTCGCCCTCGGGAGTGGCGGCCTGCGGGTCCTGGTGGCCGCGCTCGTCGCCGTCGCGCTGTTCCGCATCCTCGCCTGGTCGCGTCGGACCTACGTGCTCCACGACGACGTCCTGCGGGTGACGAGCGGCGTCCTCTCCCGGAACGAGCAGCTGGTCCCGTGCGACCGGGTGCAGCAGGTGAACCTCGTGCAGAAGCTGCGCCACCGCCTCGTCGGCGTCGCCTCGCTGCGCATCGAGGTGGCGGGCGGTGGCAGGGGAAGCGGCGTCGAGCTCGAGGTCCTGGCCATGGCCGACGCGGTGGCACTGCGGGAGTCACTGCTGGCAGCGAAGGCGGAGGCCGTCTCCGGCCACGTGGACGGCGCCTCGGGCGACCCCGCCCAGGTGGAGCAGGCACCGGAGCCGCAGTGGGTGCCGACGCCCTGGCCGGTGGCCCGCCTCTCCGCCCGCCAGCTCGTCGTCGCCGGTCTCACCGGCTCCGAGCTCCTCGTGCTCTTCGCCTTCGCTGCATCCGGGCTGCAGCTCCTCGGCGACGCGCCGCGCCTGATCCCCTCCGGCTCCGATCTCGAGGTCGAGCGGTTGCCGCCCCTCGCAGTCGGCCTGCTCGTCGTCGCCTTCGTCCTGGTGTGGCTCGGTTCCGCCGTCGCCACCTCGGTGTTCCGCGATGCCGGGTACGCGCTCGACCTCGTCGGCGACGAGCTCCACCTCGAGCGGGGGTTGCTGGACCGGAAGGAGGCGGTGCTCCCGCTGGCCCGGGTCCAGGCGGTCCAGCTCACCGCCAACCCGCTCCGCCGGGCCCTCGGCGTCGCCTCGGCCCGGGTCCAGAGCGCGGGGGCCGGCACCGACCAGGAGGACCGGCGCGTCTCGATCCCGCTCCTCTCGACGGTCGATGCCCCAGCCGCGCTCGAGCTGCTCCTGCCGGGCTCGACCGCCGTGCCGCCGCTCACCCGGGCTCCGGCCGTGGCCCGGCGTCGGGCGGTGGTGCGGGCCACCTGGCCGGTCCTGGTGGTGGCGGCGCCCGTCGCGGTGCTGGCGTTCCCGACCGGCCTCGCCGCACTCCTCGCCATCCCGTTGGCCGCCGGGTTCGGCGAGCTGTCCTACCGGGCCATGGGCTACGCCGTCGGGCCTGCGCACCTCATGGCCACCCGAGGCGCACTCGTCCGGCGCACGGTCGTCGTCCCGCTCGTGCGCGGGCAGAGCGCACGGGTCAGGTCGTCGCCGCTCCAGAGACGCCTCGGCCTGGCCACCTGCATCGTGGACATCGCCGGACCCGGCCGCCGCCCGACCGTGCTCGACGTGCGCCACGCGACGGCCGCCGACATCCAGGCCCGGGTGATGGCCTCCGTCGGCGGCCGGTAGCGTCCACCCGTGCCCGGTGTCCCGTTCGGCGTGGGGATGGTGGCCCAGGCGACCACGACCACGACCGAGGTCGTCGACCGCGTGGTGGGGGAGCCGCTCGACAGCTGGGTCGTGCTCGCTGCGTCGGCCGCCCTGCTCGCCGTCATCCTCCTGGCCGGCCTGCTCGTCAGCCGACGGATGAAGGCCGCCGATCGCGGCTGAGCCGTGCCGGGCGGGAGGCTCGGCTCAGGAGCGCTGGTTCACCGTGACGGGCCCCTGACCGCCGCCGTCGCCCCGTTCGACCCGGAGCGCCAGCTGCCCGTTGGCGAAGGAGGCCTCGGCGCCTCCACCGAAGCCGTCCGGCAGGTCGACCTGTCGCTCGTAGGGCCCGTAGTGCCACTCGTGCACGAGGTAGTCCTTCTCCGCAGCGGTCCGCATGGCCGCCCCGATGGTGGCCTTGCCGTCCTCGATCGAGACGGTGACGTCGTCGGCCATCACCCCGGGGAGCGGTGCCACGACGACGACGGCCTGGTCGGTCTCGTAGACGTTGACCGGGAAGGTCTGGGGCGTCCCGGCGGCGGCGGCTGCCCCCGTCTCCTCGCTGGCGTCGGTCATGGGTGCTCCTCGTGTCGGCGGGAATGGGCGCAGGCCCTACCCGCGGCGGGGGGCGGCCATGCTGTCGGGCGACGTGCGAGTGGCGGGTGAGGGACTGCTCCCCATCGAGTGTGCGACGCGGAAAGCGTTGCGGCGCAACGGTTTGCGCCGCCGTGCCGTCGTCAAACCCTTGCCCCGTAAGGCCGAATGCTTGCTTTCTCACCGCGCCTCCGGTTCGATGAGGGGGCTCGTGACGTGCGGGCATCCCCTTGCAGGAGGTTCAGCATGAACAAGTCCGAGCTCGTCGACACGGTTGCGAGCGGCGCCGGCGTCTCCCGCGGTGATGCCGAGGGGGTCCTCAACACCTTCTTCGACACGGTCCGGTCGTCGACCAAGGGCGGCGACACGGTCGGGTGGCCCGGCTTCGGCAAGTTCACCATGGCCTCCCGCGCCGCCCGGCCGGGGCGCAACCCCCAGACGGGTGACGCCGTCAAGATCAAGGCGTCGAAGGCGATGAGGTTCTCGTCGAGCTCGGTGCTCAAGGACTTCCTCAACGCGAAGGGCTCGCCCAAGAAGGCGCCGGCCAAGGCGACCGCGTCGTCGTCCCGTGGTGCCGCAGCCAAGAGCGGGTCGAACGGTCGGGGGGCTGCGAGCAAGTCGACGGCGACGAAGTCCACGGCCAGCAAGGCGTCGGCCACGAAGTCGAGCGCCACGAAGTCGAGCGCCACCAAGGCGAGCGCCACGAAGTCGAGCGCGGCGAAGTCGAGCGCCACCAAGGCGAGCGGGACGACGAAGAAGGCGGCCGGGCGCACGGCGGCCGCAGCGAAGGCGCCGGCCAAGAAGGCGAGCGCCGGGCGCGCTCGCTAGCAGTCGACGAGCGCCGGCCCGGGCGCGGGCGTCGACGGAGGTGACCGTCCCGTCGCGCTGGTGAGCGGTCGCCCGCCGGCCGGCATGCACAGCGGCAGCGGCGGCGCCGACCATGGGCCCACCCCGCCTGCTCGGGCGGGCGCGCCGGCGCTCGATCTCGACGACGCTGCCCGGAGGACCGACGTCCGACGCTGGCTCCGGAGCAACCTGGTGCACGAGACCGGGTCGGGGTGGGACCCCCCCCGGCGGGGGCTGAGGCACGCCCCCCCGACGTGCCTCAGCCGACAGCCGCACGCTCGCCGAATCGGGCGGTGGCGTTGCCAGCATCTTGCTCACCGGCGGGGCCGGTGTCAACGGACACATCGGACCGGCGACCGGGCTGGCGTCAGAGCCGCTTGAAGGCCTCGCCCAGGGGGACGCCGGCTCCCCCACCAGCCTCTGCGTGGACCCCGTCCAGCCACCGGCGGAAGCGGGCGACCTGCTCGGGGTCGTCAGGGTCGGTGATGTCGTGGGTGGTGACGAACTGGCTGCGGTGCTCGAGCAGCGCTGCCACCTTGCGGTCGAAGGAGGACGAGATGTCCTCGACGTGGTCGACCTCGTCTGCCTCCCACAGCAGGATCGTCTCGGGACGGTGGGGGGCGAGCCCGTGCTCGCGGAAGAAGAAGGGGTCCCTGGCACCGACCACGCCCTCCACGGCGAGGAAGCCGGCGTGGCGGTGGTCCGGGTGGAGCCGGTACCGCTTCCAGGGGTCGTGGCCCAGCACCACCTGCGGTCGCAGCGAACGGATGGCCCTGGCCACCTCCCCCCGTTCGGGCAGGCCCGACTCGAGCTCGCCGTCGACCCATCCCATGAACAGCTGCTCGCCGGTGGCGCCGAGCGCCGTCGCTGCTGCCCGCTGCTCCTCCTGACGGGTCCGGCGCAGGGCGTCGATGTCGGCGTCCGGGTCCCACGTCCCCTTGGAGCCGTCCGTGCAGATCAGGTGGTGCACGACGCACCCCTCCGCTGCCCACTTCGCCAGCGTGCCGCCGCAGCCGAACTCGACGTCGTCGGGGTGGGCGGCCACCGCCAGCGCCGACGAGGGGACGGGCAGGTCGACGCTCGTGGTCATGGCCGGCACCGGGTGGTGAGCGGCTCCGGGTCGTGCGGCGACGCGAGCAGTGCGGCGACGGCGGGGTGGTCGAGGTCGGCCGGCACGTCGACGTCCCACGAGAGGTCGTCGTCGCGGTGCACTGCGACGGCGAGGCCCAGGCGGCGCCCCTCGGCGAGGTGGCGGTCGCAGCTGCGGGGCCCGTAGGAGAACGAGAAGCCGGCAGCGGCGGGCACCACGGCGACGTTCGTGCCGTCCTGTCGACGGTCGGGCACGAGCACGACCTCGGCGGGGACTTCCAGCAGCGCGGGCAGGTCACGGGCGAGGGGGAGGTCTGCGTGGGCGACGATCACCCGGGCGGCGCCCCCGGCCGCCGCCTCGGCCACACCGTCGGCCACCGCCCCGTCGAGCCCGCGACCGGGTGACCACACCACGCCTGCGCCCGTGGCCGCCGCCCAGCCCGCGACCTCGTCGTCCTCGCACACGACGAGCACCGGGAGCGGCCGGGCAGCGGCGACGACGACTGCGGCCAGCCGGCGGGCCAGGCCGGCCCGGGCGGCAGGGCCGAGGGCGGGGGCGAGCCGGCGCTTGGCCACCGAGAACGCCTTGACGGGGACGACGACCGCGGAGGGCCCGTCCACGGTCACGGGCGGAGCGTACCGGTGGGCGTGCGGTCGGGGTCCGGCAGGTCCGACGCCGTAGTGTCTCGGCCGTGGCCATGCGGATCGCAGTGGTGGGTGCAGGTTCGTGGGGCACGACCGTCGCCTCCCTCACCGCCCGCAACGGCCCGACCATCCTCTGGGCCCGCCGGGCCGAGGTGGCCGAGGAGGTCGGCTCGGCCCACACCAACGCCACCTACCTCCCGGGCTACGAGCTGCCGCCCGAGCTCGAGGCGACGGCCTCGCTGGAGGAGGCCGTGCGCGACGCCGACGTGATCGTCATGGCCGTGCCCTCGCAGGGCTTCCGCGCCGTCCTCGAGGAGATGGCCGGCCACGTGCGCGCCTGGGTGCCGGTGGTGAGCCTCAGCAAGGGCCTCGAGCAGGGCACGAACAAGCGGATGACGGAGGTCGTCAACGACGTGCTCCCCGGACACCCGGCCGGCGTGCTCACGGGACCCAACCTGGCGAAGGAGGTGATGGCCGGCCACCCGGCCGCCGCGGTGGTGGCGATGGCCGACGAGCGGGTGGCGCTGTCCCTCCAGCCGGTGTTCGCCACCGACTCGTTCCGCATCTACACGAACCTCGACATCGTCGGCTGCGAGCTGGCGGGCGCCCTCAAGAACGTGATGGCGATCGCGGCGGGGATGGTCGACGGCATGGGCTTCGGGGACAACACGAAGGCGACGATGATGACCCGCGGCCTGGCGGAGCTGACCCGTCTCGGTGTGGCGCTCGGCGGCGACCCGTTCACGTTCTCCGGGCTGGCCGGCATGGGCGACCTCGTCGCCACGTGCAGCAGCAGCCAGAGCCGCAACCACCACGTGGGCACCGAGCTCGGGAAGGGCCGTCCGCTCGCCGAGATCATCGCCGAGATGAACATGGTGGCGGAGGGCGTGAAGAGCTCGAAGGTGGTGTGCGAGCTCGGCCGGAGCAACGGCGTGGAGATGCCGATCGCCGACGAGGTGCACGCCGTGTGCCACGAGGGCCGCTCTGCGGTCGAGGCGCTGTCGAACCTCATGCAGCGCCAGCAGCGGGCCGAGACCCACGGCCTGGCGACGTGACCTGGGTGGCAGCCGGCGGGGGTCGGTGAGCGCCAGGTCCTGGTTGCTGCGCCGGGCCATGGGCCGGATGCGCATCGACGACGACATCGTCCGCCACCTCACCACCTTCCAGCGCCTCGGGGAGCACCTCGAGGTCGGCTCCCCCGGCGAGCTGCTGCCGGTCGGGGCCCGGACCGTCTTCCGGGCGCTGCGCACGCGCTCGGCTGCGCAGATCGGGACGGATTGGGTGTGGCCGTACTGGCTCGAGCGCCAGCTGGACCCGACCTCGCCCGCCTTCGTGCCCCGAGGCCACCTGCCGTTCCTCACGAACGTCACGGCCCGCAACTGGACGATGGTGGGCAACGTCGGCTCCCCCCACGAGGCGATCGTCGACCCCCGTGGCCTCCTCACGCCCTGGTTCGACGGCTGGTCGCTCGACTGGTGGGTCGGCGCAGAGGACCGGTGGCACCTCCCCTCGCGGGAGCCGGCCGTGCGCCAGCGCCTCGTCGAGGACGCGCCGGTGGTGGAGACCGCCATGCGGGTCCCCGGAGGCGACATCCTCCACCGGGCCTACGCCATCCGCACCGCGCCGGCCGACGGGGCCGAGGAGCTCGTGGTGGTGGAGATCGAGAACGCCACGCCCGTGCCCGTCGCCCTGGCCGTCGCCGTCCGCCCGTACAACCCCGAGGGGCTGGCTGTCATCGAGCACGTCGGCCTGCACGGACGCACCAGCGGCGCCAGGGACACGGTGACGGTGGACGGGCGGGTGGCGCTGCTGCTGCCCCGGGCGCCGAACCGGGTGGCGGCGTCGACCTTCCACGAGGGCGACGTCGCAGCCATCGTGCTCAGCGGTGAGGCAGGGTCGTCGTTCCCACCGGCGCTGCGCTGCGACGCAGGCCTCGCCTCCGCCGCCTTCGTCTACCCGCTCCCGCACCGGACGACGTTGACGTTCCTCGTCCCGTTGTCCCCGCCCGGTCGGACCCGCCGCCGGCGCCTCGCCGGCAAGCGGGTGGCCGAGGCGCCGTCGGTCCCGTCGTCGGTGCCGACTGCAGCGCAGGTGGCGAACGGCTGGAGGGCCCACGCCGGCCGGGGCATGCGCCTCGTGCTCCCCGACACCCGCCTTGCGGCCGCGGTGGAGGCGAACCGGCGGTTCCTCCTCCTGCTGCACGACGGGGACGAGATCACGCCCGGCCCGGCCACGTACCACCGCTTCTGGTTCCGGGATGCGGCCTACCTGCTCGGCGCGCTCGACCGGTACGGCTACGCCGACGAGGTGGCGGAGGTCCTCGCCTCCTACCCGGCGCGCCAGCGGGGTGACGGCTTCTTCTTCAGCCAGTCGCGCGAGTGGGACGCCAACGGCGCCGCGCTGCACGCCATCGGGGAGCACTGGCGCCTCCACCGCGACGTGGCGGCCCTGGAGGGCCTCGCACCCGTCGTCGCAGCCGGCGCCGAGTGGATCGAGCGGATGCGCCGGGGCGGGAGGACGGGCCGGCGCGGCACCGCCTCTGCCGGGTTGCTGCCGGCAGGCGTCTCGGCCGAGCACCTCGGCCCGTTCGACCTCTTCTACTGGGACGACCTGTGGAGCCTGCGAGGGATGCTCGACGCCGCCGAGGTGCTCGACGCACTGGGGGAGGGCGACGCGGCGGTCGACGTGCGGGCGGGAGCGGGCCGGTTCCGAGCCGACATCGACGCCTCCATGGCTGCCGTCGCGTCCCGTCTCGGGACGCCGGCCATCCCGGCCGGACCGAACCGGCGGGTCGACCCGGGCGCGATCGGCTCGCTCGCCGCCTGCTGGCCGCTGCGGCTGATGGCCGCGGACGACCCGCGCATCACCGCCACCCTGGCCGCCATCAGCGAGCGGTTCTGCCTGGGGCCCGCCTTCTTCCAGGGGATCAGCCACACCGGCCTCGCCACCTACCTCACGTTGCAGCTCGCCTTCGTCGAGCTCGAGGTGGGTGACCGGCGGGCCCTCGACCGCCTCGACTGGCTCCTGTCGGTCGCCACGCCGACGTGGACGTGGCCCGAAGCCGTCCACCCCAGGCTCGACGGGGGCTGCATGGGCGACGGGCACCACGGCTGGGCGGCCGCCGACCTCCTCACGTTCGTGCGCAACCTCCTCGTGCGCGAGACCACGGACGGGGGGCTCGCCCTGTGCTCGCTCGTGCCCACCCACTGGCTCGGGCAGCAGCTCGAGGTGCACGACGCCCCCACCCACCACGGCCTGCTGTCGTTCGCCCTCCGCTGGCACGGCGACCGGCCCGCCCTGCTGTGGGAGCTGCAGCCCCACGACGGCGCCACGGCGGTGCGCATCACCGCACCCGGCCTCGACCCGTCGTGGTCGACGACGGAGCTGCGGGGCGACGCGCTGCTGGCTCCGGTCCCCCCGCCAAGCGAGCCGCCGATGCCGTCATCCCCGGTGGCGGCGACGCCCGACGGGCCCCCGGGTGACGTGGCACCCGATGTGCAGGCCACCCCCGTCCGCCTCGAACCGCGCCGCCGCCGGCCCGACTGATCGGCCTCGGGTGCCGGTGCGACGGCGACCCCGTCGGCGTGCGGGAGGCCGTGGCGCGGTGTCGGGGAGGACGTCCGGGTCGGTCTGGACGCAGCGGCCCGACCCGCCGCTGTCCGACCGGTCCCGGTGACGGCCTGGTGACGGCAGGCGCGGGCAGGTGCGCGACACTCCCTCGGGTGGAGGACGTGAGGACCGCCGGCCCTGCAGACGCCGACCAGGTCGGGCGCACCCTGGCCGCCGGCTTCGGGGACGACCCCGTGCTGTCGTGGGTCTTCCAGGAACCCGGTCGAGCCGACAAGCTCGCCGCGCTCTTCGGCTTCTTCGCGCCCGAGACCCTGGTCCCGCTGGGTGCCACCTACCTGCTCCCCGGCAGCTGCGCGGCCTGGACCCCGCCGGGCACGCCGCCCTGGCCCGAGGAGCGAGGCGTTCGCCTGGTCACCTCCCTCGCAGCGTCGTGCGGCGCCGCCGACCTCGAGCGGCTGGGTGTGCTCGACGACGCCACCCGGGCCGCCCACCCGGAGGAGCCGCACTGGTACCTCGGCATGCTCGCCACCGAGCCGCCGCTCCGGGGCCGGGGGGCGGGGGCGGCGCTGCTGCGCCACTCCCTGGCCGTGGTGGACGACGGCCACCTGCCCGCCTACCTCGAGTCGACCAACCCGAGGAACGTCCCCCTGTACGAGCGCCACGGCTTCGAGGTGACCGGGACCATCGACCTGCCGAGCGGACCGTCCCTGACCCCGATGTGGCGCACGCCTCGCTGACCTCCGGCCCGACCGTGAGGTCCTCCGGTCAACCTCCGGGCGGGACGTCCAGCTGGGCGGCGAGCCGCCTGGGGGCCGGCCCGTCGACCCGAGGCACCTCCGCCGGGGCGCGATGCTGGGGGCGGTGAACTACCTGGGCCACGTGGCCGTGGCGCTGGGGACGGGGAGGGGGGACGCGCCGTTCATCCTCGGGGCGGCCCTGCCGGACCTGGTGTCGATGGCGGGGGTCCGGGTGGACCGCGTGCTGCTCCCGGCGGCGGTGGCTGACGGGGTCGCCTGCCACCTCCGCGCCGACGACGACTTCCACGCCCACCCGGCGTTCAGGGACGGCTCCGCTGCGCTGCGACGCGACCTGCACGACGCCGGCCTCCCGGCGGGCTCGCGGCGGGCGATCGGCCACGCCGGCTGGGAGCTGCTGCTCGACGGCAGCTTCGTCGGCGGTCCTGCCGAGGCCGCCCACCGCTCCGGCCTCCGCAGCGCCGAGGTCGTCCTGCCGGCGATGTCGCCCGCCCACGGGGCCCGGTGGAGCACCCTGATCGACCAGGGACCCCCGTCCCGGCTCCGCTACGACGAGCCCGCCTGGGTGGTCGACCGCCTCTTCACGATGCTGGCCCGGCGACCCCGGCTCTCGTTCGACGAGGCGCTCAAGCCGACGGTGGTGGAGGTCCTGGCCGGCCATCAGCCCTCGGTGGCAGCGGTGGCCGAGGAGGTCGTGGCCGACCTCGTGCAGCGCCCGGGACCGGCATGAGGGGGAGGTGGCTCGGCCTCGACGCCGCCTGATGGCCGACACCGACCGGTGGGCGTCGGCCAGCGCCCGGATGCGCCGCCGGGCGCCCGAGGGCCGGGCCGCGAGGGCCCGGCGACCCGGGTCGGGGGCCTGCGTTAGGTTGCGGCATGCCCCGCTACGTGATGCTCTCGAACCTCGGTCCGGACGGCTTCGCCACCCTGCAGGAGCACCCGGAGCGGCTCAAGGGCGTGAGCGCCGAGGTCGAGGCGATGGGGGTCAGGGTCATCGAGCAGTACGGCCTCCTCGGCCAGTACGACTTCCTCAACATCCTCGAGGCGCCCGACGAGCTCACGATGGCGAGGGTGGCCACCGCCCTCGCCGCCCGCGGCACCCTGAAGTCGGTCACCCTCACCGCCATCCCCGTGGACGAGCTGATCGACGGGCTCAGGGGCGAGACCTGATCCGGGCCCGGGCCTGACCCGGCACCCGCCGAGCCGCTAGACCCACCACATCGACGCGCCCTTGCGGGTGCGCCGGACCTCGTCGTCGGTGAAGGCCCGTGGGAGCAGGGTGCGATCGGAGCACCGGAGCACCCGGTAGCCCCCGTCCTCGACCGCGGCCACCTCGAACCCCTTCGACCACGAGCCGTCGAAGCCGTTGCGGACCTCGACACCTGTGCCGGGTGGCAGCAGCACGGACACGTCCTCCTCGGGGCGGTGGCAGCCGACGGCAGCCGGGCGCGAGGGATCATCGCGCAGCCGTGGGCGGGCCCGCGCCGGCCGCCCGGGGACCGGCCTGCTGGTTGACTGTGCACATGACCGCCGCCTCCGACGTCGACCTCGTCCGCCTCACCGAGTGGACGTCGTGCGGCGGCTGCGCCGCCAAGTGGGGGGCCACGGCGCTGGCAGGGATGGTGGGCGAGCTGGCGGCCACCGCAGACCCCGCCCTGCTCGTCGGCCTGGCGCCCTTCGACGACGCTGCGGTGTACCGCGTGAGCGACGACGTCGCCCTCGTGTCGACCACCGACTTCTTCCCGCCGCTCGTCGACGACCCGGGCGACTTCGGAGCGGTGGCCGCCGCCAACGCCTGCAGCGACGTGTTCGCCATGGGTGGCCGGGTGGTCACGGCGCTGAACCTCTCGGCCTTCCCCGAGCGCCTGCCGCTGCCGGCCATCGCCGCCATCCTGCAGTCCGCCGCTGCGGTGGTGGCGGAGGCCGGGGGCAGCGTCGCCGGCGGCCACACGATCCGCTCGGAGGAGCCGATCTTCGGGCTGGCGGTGCAGGGCCTCGTGCACCCCGACCGCATCTTCACCAAGGGTGGCGCCCGGGTGGGCGACCTCCTCGTCCTCTCGAAGCCCCTCGGCACCGGCATCGTGCTGGCCGGCGGCAGCGCGGCGGACAAGGCCGGGGCCACGGCCGGGATGCGCACGCTCAACCGGCTGGCGTCGGAGGCCCTGCAGGCGCTCGGCCCTGCGACCCACGCCGTCACCGACGTCACCGGCTTCGGCCTCCTCGGCCACGCCTGGGAGATGGCGGAGCGGGCCGGCACCCGCTTCGTGTTCGATGCCGTGAGCCTCCCCCTCTACCCGGGCGCCCTCGCCGCAGCGGAGGCGGGCACCAGGACCGGGGGCGACCCCCGCAACCGCGAGCACCTCGCCGGCGTCGTCGATGTCGGGCCGTCCGTCGAGCCGGCGCTCGAGGCGATCTGCTTCGACCCTCAGACGAGCGGCGGCCTGCTCGCCGCCGTCGACGCGGGCGCCTCGGCCCGGGCGCAGGCGGCGGGGTTCTCCGTGGTCGGCACGGTCGAGCCGGGCCCGGCGGCGGTCGCGGTGGCCTGAGAGGTCCGGAGGCCCGGGGGTGCGGCGATAGGGTCGCCGCGTGGTCGCGAGCGCCCCCGTCCTGCGCAAGGCGCTCAAGACGTCGAGCCCCTCCCTGGCGTTCGAGCGGGCGCTGTGGGAGGCCGGCAACGACGTGGTCGTCGGCGTCGACGAGGTCGGACGGGGGGCCTGGGCCGGGCCGCTCTCCGTCGGCGCCGCCGTGCTGCCGAAGGAGCGACGCGTCTACAAGATCCGCGACTCGAAGATGCTCACCGAGGTCGAGCGCGAGGCCCTGTACGACCGCATCGCAGGCTGGTGCGCAGCCTGGTCCGTGGGCCACGCCTCCCAGGAGGAGTGCGACGAGCTCGGGATGACGGAGGCCCAGCGGCTGGCGGCCCGACGTGCGATCGGCGGGCTCGGCGTGGTGCCCGACCGGGTCCTCGTCGACGGGAGCTGGGACTTCGTCGGTGGAGGCCGCACCGACCGGCTGGTGAAGGGGGACCGGCGCTGCCTGTCCATCGCCGCCGCCTCGATCCTCGCCAAGGTGACGAGGGACCGCATGATGCGCGCCGAGGCGGCCCACTTCCCGGGCTACGACTTCGAGCTGAACAAGGGCTACCCGTGCCCCCGGCACAAGGTGGCCCTCCGGGGGATGGGGCCGACGAGCATCCACCGCAGGACGTGGGTGTTCATGGACCACCTCCCCTGGCCCAGCTGCCACCGCCCCGTCCCACCCGAGCCGGAGGACCCCCAGGGCGTGCTCCTCTGAGCGTGCGACCGGCGCTCCGGGCTCAGCGGGTCCGCATGTCGTCGGGCAGGTGCTCGACGTCGTTCAGCCGGAGCAGGCTGAAGGCGCAGCTGCCGGCGGTCTCGTAGGGGGCGAGCTCGCTCACCGAGGAGTGCCGCATCACGAAGCGCTCCCACTCCCACGGCACGGGGTCGATGCCGAGCAGGTGGCCGATGGCGACGGCGTTCGTCCCTGCGTGGGCGACGAGCACGAGGTGGAGGCCGGGCGCGTCGATCTCCCACAGGGGGGAGCCGGGACCGACGGGCCTCGCCCCCCGCTCGTGCAGCGCCTCCGTGAGCCCACCGGTGACCCGCACGTGGAAGTCACGGAACGACTCGCCACCGGCGATGCCGTCCCACTGCTCCTCGACCGGGCGGGCCCGTCCCTCTGCGAACGTGCGGGTGACCTGCTCCTCCGGGGCGCCGCCCCAGGCCGGCGCCTTGATCTCCTCGAGCCACGCCGCCTCCTCCGCCTCGTGGCCGAGCGCCGCCAGGAGCGGCGCCGCCGTCTCCTGGGCCCGGACGAGCGGCGACACGAGCACCTCGTCGCACGCCAGGTCGGCGAGGTGCTCGGCCAGCAGGGCGGCCTGGCGCCGCCCTCGCTCGGTCAGGACGGGGTCGTCGACGCTGCGGCCGTCGACGGTCCAGGCCGGCTCGCCGTGGCGGATGAAGGTGAGGCGCATGGCGGAAGTCTGGCCCCTGGGCGCCCCGCCCCCGCCCGGCGAGCGGCAGGTCCGGCAGCGCACCGCCGGTGCCGAGCGGAGCACGACGTCGGCCACCTGCGCCGGGCGGGGCCGGGCCCGCCCGGGGCTCAGTTCGTGCGCAGCTCCCGGAACGGGGTCTTGGAGTCGATGCCGGGGTCCTTGGGCAGCCCGAGCACCCGCTCGGCGACGATGTTCTTCATCACCTCGTCGGTGCCGCCGGCGACGCGCATGCCGGGGACGCCGAGCAGGAACTGCGTCCAGGCGAACGTCCCCCACTCGCCCGTGTCGGCGGTGATGCGAGGACCGAGCACGGCTGCGATGAGGTTGGCGGCCAGGGTCTGGTTGTTGGTCAGCGCCAGCTTGGCGGTGGACAGCTCGGGACCTGGCAGCTGGCCCTGCTTGATCTTGTCGAGGGCCCGCTTGTTCGTGAGCCGGGCAACCGTGGTGGCGCTGTGCAGCTTCATGAGCTCGTCCCGGAGGACGGCGTCCTGGGCCACGCCGAAGTGGCGCATCATCTCGGCGATCTGGGTGGTGCCGGCACCGCCGCTGCCACCACCGCCGCCGATGGCGGCCCGCTCGTTCATGAGCGTGGTCAGGGCGACGGTCCACCCCTGGTTCACGTCGCCCAGGCGGTGGTCGTCGGGGACGCGCACGTCGCTGAAGAACACCTCGTTGAACGAGGCGCCGCCGGTCATCTGGCGGAGCGGCCGGACCTCGACCCCGGGGGCCTTCATGTCCACGACGAACCCGGTGAGGCCCTTGTGCTTCGGCAGGTCGGGGTCGGTCCGGCAGATGACCTCGCCGATGTCGCTGTAGTGGGCGCCGGAGGTCCACACCTTCTGACCGGTGAGGAGCCACTCGTCGCCGTCGCGCTCGGCCTTCATCTGCAGCCCGGCCAGGTCGGAGCCCGCCCCCGGCTCGCTGAACAGCTGGCAGCCCACGATGTCGCCCCGGTACATCTTCTTGAGGTAGCGCTGCTTCGTGACGTCGGTGCCGTGGGCGAGGATCGTGGGGGCCACCATGCCGAGGCCGATGGTGAAGAAGCCGCCGCCCGGCGTGTCGTAGCCCGACTCGAGCTGGTTGTAGAGGCGCTCGTAGGTGGCCGGGAGGCCGCGTCCGCCGAGCTCCTCGGGGCCGGTGATCCACCCGAAGCCGGCGTCGTCCCGCTTCGCGCGCCACGCCTGCGCCTCGGCCAGCAGCCGCAGCTCGGCGTCGCGGCTGCGCTCGTCGAAGAGGGCGACCTTGTCGGACCCCTCGCCCCACACGAACTTCTTCTCGGTCTCCTTCGGCTTGGCGTTGGCCTCGAGGAAGGCCGTGGCCTCGGCGACGAAGTCCTGCTCGCTGATGTCCGGCATGCCGAGTCCCCCTGCTGCGCCCGGTGCTGCGACGCCCCGTCGGACGCCCGGGCCGAACCTACTTGACCATCCGGTCAAGGACCACGCTGGCCCCGGGGCGCGGACGCGGGTGTCCGGCCGTTCGACGGGGCAGGAGGGTGCCATGACCGATGCACCCACGCCCAGCGACGCCACCCCGGAGCAGGCCGCCTCCGACGACACCGCGCTCGACGACCTCGACCGCCAGGCCCGCAAGACCGAGCGGGAGGCGATCGATGCGGGGATCCTCCCCGACCCCGACGAGAAGGAGTTCCACGAGAGCGGCTCGATCCGTCCCGACCTCGACGACCAGACCATCGCCCCGCCAGGCTGAGCGGCGGGCCGACCCGGCCGGTCGGAGGGCGGCGGCGCACCCCAGGGCCCGCGCCTACCCTGCGGGCATGACCCCCGAGGAGCTCGTCACCGCCGCCAGCCCCGACATCGGGGACCTCGGGTGGGCGTTCTACTTCGTCCCCGAGACGGGGGCGATGGCCGAGGAGCTCGGCCTCGACATGTTCCGGTTCTACTTCCTGGGCCGGGGCGGGGTCCTCGGCGACGTCGAGGCGACCGTCGTGGCCAGCGCCTTCGGCTACTTCGAACCGGGCCTGGTGTCGCAGATGTGGGAGTCCGGCAAGGAGGTCATGAGCCCCCGAGAGGCGGGACGGGCCTACCACCTCGCCAGCGCGGAGCACGGTCGGCGCCGGCTGTCGGGCATCGAGGGCCTGGAGGCGTTCTGCGCCGCAGCCGAGCGGGTGAACGACGCCGCCGACCCCGTCGCCCTCCCCCTCTACGCCGGCATCCGGAGCGAGCCCCTGGTCGACGACCTGCCGGGACGCTCGATGCAGCTGCTCACCGTGCTCCGGGAGCTGCGGGGCAGTGCCCACCTCCTGGCGGTGCGAGCCGTGGGCCTCGACGCCAAGACGGCGCACTGGATCACCCGACCGGGTGACATCGCGATGTTCGGGTGGAGCGAGGACGACGCGCCGCCGGTCACCGACGAGGTCCGCTCCCTGCGGGCCGAGGCGGAGGCGCTCACCGACCGGTTGGTGCTCCCTGCGTTTGCCGTGCTCGACGATCCCGGCCAGCAGGACCTCCTGACCGGCCTCGAGCGCATCGGGGCGGCGCTCCGGGCCTGAGCCCCTCGGAGGCGCCGGACCCGAGGGCCCCCATCCTCGGGGCTGCGCCGGCCGGGGGCAGCGACCGCGAGGTGATCCGACCCGCGGTGCCGTCCGCACGTGGAAGCGGGTGGGAGCCCGGTTGGCCGGGTCGGGCTCCGGGCCTCTGTGCCGCACCCAGCGGCGGCCCCGCTAGCGTCGCTCGGGTGCGCAGGAACGCCCTCGTCCCCGCTGCCCTCGCCGGCTGGACCGTCTTCGTCTGGGGCACCCGGGTCCGCAACATCGCCAGGGACGGCGGCGGGGGGCTCTCACTGCTCGTGGCGCTCGGCATGGTCGCCCTGGCGGCCCTGGTGGCGGTCGCCCTCGTGCGGGACGGCACCCCGAGGTGGGCGGTGCCCGCGCTCGCCGCCGCCACGGTGGCGGCCTGGGCCGTCCGGGTCCCGGTGATCCTCCTCGGTGACCACGGCGCCGCCTTCAAGGTCGTGCACACCGTGCTGGCCGTCGTCTCGGTGGTGCTGGCCGTCGCCTCCCTGCGCCGGACCGGCGCCCGGGTCCCCACCGCCGCCTGAACGAGCCGTCGGCGGCCTGCTCAGCGCAGGTCGACGTCGAGCGCGAGCGTGAGGCAGCGGACCCCACCTCCCGCCTTGAGGAACTCGCCGACGTCGGCCACGGCCACCTCGAAGCCCCACCGCTCGAGCTGACGGCCGACGCGAGGCGGGCAGCTCGGCATCACGATGTTGCGACCGACCACCACCGAGTTGGCGCAGAACGTCTCCGCCTCGTGCAGCTCGAGCGCCAGCGGCTCGGGGACCAGCGCCTCCACGACCTTGCGGCCGTGGCCCCCCCACACGCCGGGCGTGGTGATGGCGTGCCGGTCGTCGAGCGGGCAGAACGTGATGTCGAGGTGGTAGAAGCGCTCGTCGATCAGCTCGACCGGGCGCACCGGCACCTGCAGCTCGTGCGCCACCAGTGGGTGGGCGGCGACGTCGCTGCGCCAGCGGTGGCCCGAGAGCAGCACGTGACGGAAGGGGAGCGCGTCGCCGGCGCCCTCGTGGACCACGGCGCCCGGCAGCTCGTGCACCTCCCACCCGTGCTCGCCGAACCAGGCGATGTCGTGCACCATCTCTCCCTGGCGCTCGGGGTTCCGGAAGCGGCTCGCCAGGAACCGGTCGCCGTTGACGAGCCCGGCGTTGGCCGTGAAGACGAGGTCCGGCAGCCCCTCCTGGGGTGGCTGCTCGTCGACGTCCGCCCCCGCGGCGCGGAGCAGGGCCACCAGCGCCTCCCACTGCGCCTGGGCTGCCTCGGGGTCGACGGCGACGCCGTGGTGCATCCAGGGGTTGATCCGGTAGAGCACCTCGAAGTGGGTCGGCCGGCACATGAGGTACCGGCGGCCCCAGCTGTTCTCCCCCTCACCCACCCCGTCGGCCGAGGCGCCCGCCTGCGCGGCGACCGGCACCGGCACTACGGGACCTCGGGACGCCATCCCGAGGCGGCTCGCCGTCGCTCCTTCGATCTCTCGGACACCGGGCGCTCGGCGGCGCCGACGGTGGGCTCGCCCTTCAGCCGGCCCACCCGCTCGTCGTAGAGGTCCCTGACGATCACCTGGATGATCCCCGCCGCAGGGATGGCGAGCAGTGCCCCGAGGAAGCCGAACAGCTCCACCCCCGCGAGCACGCTCACGAGGACGGCGAGCGGGTTCACGTCGACCGTGCGCGACATGATCGTCACCTGCAGGACGTGGTTCTCGAACTGCTGGTAGACGATGTAGAAGATGATGGCGGCGATCCCCGCAGGCGTGCTGTGCAGGAACGACAGGCCGATGGTGGGGATGGCGCCGAGGGTCGCCCCGATGAGGGGGATCAGGTCGCAGAAGGCCACGAACAAGGCGATCACCTCGGCGTAGGGGACGCCGACGATCCGCAGGAAGCCGTAGGTGGCGACGCCGGCGATGAGGCTGATCAGGAGGTTGCCGAACATGTAGCCGCTCACGGCCCGGGCGGCGTCAGCAGCCACCAGCCGCACCCGCTCGCGGTTGCGCAGGGAGATGAGCCCGAGGGCGCCCCGGCACAGCTCCGGACCCCGCAGCAGCATCAGGAAGGCGAGCACCAGGATCGTGAGCAGCGCGAAGATCCCGTTGAACAGGCTCCGGACCACGCCGAGCGCCGGGGTGCCGGCGCTGCTGAGCGAGGCCTGGACCCGCGCCTCGTTGTCCTCCACGTACTCCGCCAGGTCGTAGCGCTCGATGAAGCGGCCGATGGCGCCTCGACCCTCCCTCGCGTCGTCGACCAGCTCCGGCAGGGACGCGACGAAGGTGTCGACCTGGTCGACGATGGGCCGGATGAAGACGTACATCATCCCTCCCACGAGGCCGAGGCCGAGGAGGAAGACCACCGCGGTGGCCGGCGCCCGCCGCATCCGGAGGCGACGCTGGACCACGTCGACCGCCGGCGCCAGCACGACGGCGACGAAGGCGGCGACCACCAGCCAGGCGATCACCCGCCCCAGCTGGCGGAGCAGCAGGTAGCCGAGGAGGACCACCACGACGCAGGTGATGGTGGCCACGATGGTCCGCCACGGCACCGGGTGGGACGGGTCGGCCCGGGGGAGCAGGGCGAGGCCCTCCGGCGGCGCCGGCGGGCGGGCCGCCTCGTGCTGACGTGAGGCGCCGGCGACCGTTGCGGGACCGGCCCCGTCTCCCACCTCCGGCGGGCCTGCTGCTTCAGCCACCTCCGGCGGGCCTGCTGCTTCAGCCACCTCCGGCGGGCCTGCTGCTTCAGCCACCTCCGGCGGGCCTGCTGCTTCAGCCACCTCCGGCGGGTCCTGCTCGCCGACCGGAGGGTGGGCCATGCGCGGAGCGTACCCACGTGCCCACCGCCGACGTCGCCACCCCGAGGTCGACCCGGTTACGCTCGGCCCGTCATGGGCCAGCAGATCACCGTCGTCGAGAAGCCTGCGGCAACGCCCGGTGTGGTGCGCTTCGAGACGAACCGTTCCATCACGGGGATGGCCCACGAGCGCTACGAGCGGGGCCGGGAGATCCCAGGCGACCGTCCACCCGACGAGCTCGCACGCCGGCTCTTCGCCCGTGGTGGGATCGACGGGATCCACATCTACTCCAACGTCATCACCGTGGACCTGGCCAGCGGCGCCGGCACCGAGGGCATGCGGGACCTGATCCACGAGCTGTTCACGTTCTACCGACCGGGGGTGGTGGCCGGCCCCGACGGGATGGCGCTGCCGGACACCGGCGCCGTGGCGCCGGCCGCTCCCACCTCGTAGCGCGGAGCAGGCGGGGCCTGCCCGACTGGTAGACCGGGGCGATGCCGAGCAGCGCTCGCGAGGTGACGCTCGGCCGTCCAGCACCGGACCCCGCCCACCAGGGGCCGGAGGGGTGAGCGACGGAGGGGCGGGGGCGTCTCCACCCGCGCCCCCGCCGCACTGGGCCGCCGACGTGGTCCTGGCTGACGGCAGCACCGTGCACGTGCGACCCATCACGCCGATGGACGCCGACGCCCTCGTCGACTTCCACAGCCGCCTGTCGCCGCGCACGATCCACTTCAGGTTCTTCTCGCCCCGCCCCCGCTTGTCGCCTCGGGAGATCGAGCGGTTCACCACCGTGGACCACGACGACCGGGTGGCCCTGGTGGCCGAGCTCGGCCACGAGCTCGTCGCCGTCGCCCGCTACGACCGGCTGCCGGGCACGTCGGCGGCCGAGGTCGCGTTCGTGGTCGGGGACGGTCACCAGGGCCGCGGGGTCGGCACCCTGCTCCTGGAGCACCTCGCCGCCGCCGCCCGCGAGCGCGGCATCACCCGCTTCTTCGCGGACACCCTCCCCGACAACCGCCGGATGATCGGGGTCTTCCGAGACGCCGGTTGGGCCACCTCGGCCAAGCTCGAGGACGGGGTGGTGCGGATCGAGTTCGCCATCGAGCCCACCAGCAACGCCACGACCGCACAGCAGCTGCGGGAGCAGCGGGCCGACGCCCGGTCGGTGGCCCGCCTGCTCGAGCCCGCCTCGATCGCCGTGATCGGCGCCAGCCGGCGACCCGGCACCACCGGCCACGAGCTGCTCAGGAACCTCGTCGACGGCGGCTTCACCGGCGCCCTCCACGCCGTGCACCCGGTGGCCCACGAGGTGGCCGGCGTGGAGGCGGTGGCGGCGATCGAGGACGTGCCGGGTGACGTCGACCTGGCCGTGGTGGTGGTGCCGGCGGCGGCGGTGCGGGAGGTGGTGCTGGCCTGCGCTCGCAAGCACGTCCGGGGCCTGCTCGTGGTCTCGGCCGGGTTCGCCGAGACCGGGAGGGAGGGGGCGGCCGACGAGCGGGAGGTGGTGGCGCTCGCCCGCCGGAACGGCATGCGGGTGATCGGTCCGAACAGCATGGGCGTGGTGAACACCGACCCGTCCGTGTCGCTGCAGGCGGTGCTGGGCGGAGCCCCCGCGCTCGAGGGCAGGGTCGGCTTCCTCTCCCAGTCCGGGGCGCTCGGCGTCGCCATCCTGGAGTGGGCGACGCGCCTCGGGCTCGGTGTCTCCAGCTTCGTGTCGGTCGGCAACAAGGCCGACGTCTCGGGCAACGACCTGCTCCAGTGGTGGGAGGCCGACGAGCGGACCGACGTGGTCCTGCTCTACCTCGAGAGCTTCGGCAACCCCAGGAAGTTCGCCAGGGTGGCGAGGCGGGTCGGGCGCACGAAGCCGGTGGTGGCCGTCAAGAGCAGGCGCCCCTCGCTCGGCGACGATGCTGCGGTCGACGCCCTCTTCCGCCAGACCGGGGTCATCAGGGTCGACACCCTCGAGCAGCTGTTCGAGACGGGCCTCGTCCTCGCCCGCATGCCTCGTCCCGCCGGCCGGCGGGTCGCCGTGCTGTCCGCCGCCGGCGGGCCCGGCCTGCTCGCCGCCGACGCCTGCGAGGCTGCAGGCCTCCAGGTGCCGGGCCTGGGTGACGCGACCCGCGCCGTCCTGCGAGCCGTCCTGCCCGAGGGCTCCACGGTCGGCAACCCCGTCCAGCTGTCGCCCCGGTCGACCGTGGAGCACTACGTCGAGGCGCTGCGGACGCTGGTCGCGGCGGTGGAGGTCGACGCCGTGATCGTGATCCTCACCCCGCCCGTGCGGGATGACGCCGACGACCTCGCTGCAGCCGTCTCCGGGGAGGTCGCAGCCTCGGGCAAGCCGGTGCTGGCCAACCTCCTGACCCCCGACGGCGACCTCGCCCAGGTGGGGCCGCTCCCGACCTTCCGCTCACCCGAGGCGGCGGCGTTCGCCCTGGCGAGGGCGTCGGACTACGCCGAGTGGCGGGCGCTGCCCGCCGGTCGGATGCCCGAGCTGCCGGGCGTCGACCTCCTGGCCGCCCGCCTGCTCGTCGACGCAGCCCTGGCCGAGCACCCCCGTGGGCTGTGGCTCCCGATCGACGACGCCGTCGCCCTCCTCTCCTACGTGGGGATCGGCGTCACCCCCACCGAGGTCGTGCTCGACGCCGAGGAGGCGGTGGCCGAGGCCGAGCGGCTCGGTTGGCCGGTGGCGCTCCGCCCGGCCGGTGGTGCCGTCGCGCCCGGTCGCCGGAGGGTGTGGAAGGACCTCGGCGACCCGGACCAGGTCCGTGCTGCGTTCGCGGACGTGGTGACGGGCGTGGCTCCCGGGACGGACCTCATGCCTCCTGCCGCCGTCGTGCAGCCGATGGTGGCGAACGGCGCCGAGCTCGAGGTGGGGGTGCGCCCCGACCCGCTCTTCGGGAACCTGATCCGGTTGTCGGTGGGAGGGCCGTCGGCCGACCTGATCGCCGACGAGGCCCATCGGACGACCCCCCTGACCGACCTCGACGCCGCCGACCTCGTGCGGTCGCTGCGCACCGTCGACCTGCTGTTCGACGGGTGCCACGGCCGTCCGGTCGAGACGGCCGCCGTCGAGGACCTGCTCCTGCGGGTCGGGCGGCTGGTCGAGGAGCTCCCCGAGGTGGTGGAGCTCGAGCTCGACCCCGTCGTCGTGACGCCGGCGGGCGCCACCACCGCTGGCGCCTGGGTGCGCCTCGCCCAGTGGCGCCCGGGTCCCGAGCTCGCCCTGCGTCGCCTGCGCTGAGCCCGTCCGCACCGTTCGTCCACGCCTCTGTCGCCCGACCCGGGCCGACGTCGGCTCGGAGGGTGGGCTGACCCGAGCCACAGGTAGGCGCGGCGGTGCGCCTAGGTTCGAAAGATGGAAGAGCGTCTCGACGGTGCGGGTGCGCCGTCGGCGACGATGACCCTCCAGGCTGCGGCGGAGGCGCTCGGGGTCCACTACATGACCGCCTACCGCTACGTCCGCCTCGGCCTGCTCCCCGCCACCAAGGTGGCAGGTGCCTGGGAGGTGCCGAAGGACGAGGTCGACCGGATGCTGGCCGAGCGGTTGACCGACCAGGGCGGGCGTCCCGCCGGCGGTCGGGTCCACCCCGCCCCGTGGGCGTCCCGGCTCGAGGCCCGGCTCATGGCCGGGGACGAGCGGGGTTCGTGGGGCGTGGTGGAGGGGGCGCTCTCGTCGGGGATGGACCCGAACGAGATCTACATCGACCTCCTCGTCCCCTCGCTGCGGGGCATCGGCGACGCCTGGGCCGAGGGCAGGATCGACGTCGGCGTCGAGCACCGCGCCAGCGTGATCGTGATGCGGCTCATCGGTCGCCTCGGTCCGCGGTTCAACCGCCGTGGTCAGACGAGGGGCAGCGTCGTCCTCGGCGCCCCCGCCGGCGACAGCCACGGGCTGCCGACAGCGCTGCTCGCCGACCTGGTGCGGGGGGCGGGCTTCACCGTCGCCGACCTGGGTGCCGACACCCCGCACGAGTCCTTCGTCCACACGGCGAGGGAGGTCGAGCGCCTGGTCGCGGTGGGGGTCGGGGTGACGACGGTCGACAACGACGCCTCGGTCCGAGCGCTCACCAGCGCGCTCCACCTCGCCCTCCCCGACACCCCCGTCCTGGTGGGGGGCTCGGCCGTCCGCGACGAGGACCACGCCCGGTCCCTCGGCGCCGACGGCTGGGCTCCCGACGGACCCGCGGCGCTCGCGCTGCTGGAGGAGGTCGTGGCGGCGGCGGGCTGACGGGGCCCGGCTCGCCGGCTCTCAGGCGGTGCCGCTGTCGAGGGCCGGCGCGCTGCCGGTGTGGGAGGCCCAGGTGGCGTGCATCGCTGCGTACCGGCCCCCGAGGGCGACGAGCTCGTCGTGGCTGCCCAGCTCGACGATCCTGCCGTCGTCGACGACGCCGATCCGGTCGGCGCGCATGGCGGTCGCCAGGCGGTGGGCGATGACGATGGCCGTCCTCCCCTCGAGCAGCACGTCGAGGGCGTGCTCGATCTTCGCCTCCGAGCGCAGGTCGAGGTTCGAGGTCGCCTCGTCGAGGACGAGCACGCGGGGGCGGGCGAGGAAGGCGCGGGCGAGCGCCAGCAGCTGGCGCTCACCCGACGACAGCGCAACCCCCCGCTCGTGCACCGCCGTGTCGATGCCCGCTGGCAGCCGTTCGACGAGGTCGTCGATGCCGACCGCCCGGCACGCCTCGAGCACCTCGTCCTCTGTGGCGTCGGGGCGGGCGAAGGCGATGTTGTCCCGCATCGACCCGCCGAAGAGGAACGCCTCCTGGGGCACCACGCCGAGCTGGCGGCGCAGCGACGTGAGGGTGACGTCGCGGAGGTCGTGGCCGTCGAGCAGCACCCGACCCTCCAGCGGGTCGTGGAACCGGGTCACGAGCTTGGCCATGGTCGACTTGCCTGCGCCGGTCGCCCCCACGAGCGCGAACGTCTCGCCCGCCCCGATCGTGAGGTCGACGTCGGCCAGGACCGGTCGGGCCGGGTCGTAGCCGAAGGTCACGTGGTCGAAGCGGATCTCACCCCGCACCGGTGGGAGCTCGATGGCGTCGGGGGACTCCGGCACGCTCGGCTCGGTGCCCAGCAGGTCGCGCAGCTTGGCGACCGACGCCTGGCCCTTCTGGTACGTGTCGTACAGCTGCACCATCTGCTGGATCGGGGCGAAGAACGCCGTCAGGTAGAGGACGAAGGCGGCCAGCTCGCCGATCTGCAGGTCGTCGCGCAGCACCATCCGGCCGCCGACGAGGAGGATGAACGCCTGGCCGGCGATGCCGATCGCCTCCACGCTCGGTCCGTAGATCGCACCCACCCTCGCCGTCTCGTCGTTGGCGGCCCTGTAGTCGCCGGCGACGTTGCGGTGCTCGACGATGTTGTGGCGCTGGCGGTTGTGGGCGGTGACGATGCGGATGCCCGAGAGGTTCTCGGCGAGGTGGGCGAGCACGTCCGCGATCCGGTCGCGGACCACGCCGTAGCTGCGCAGCGACGCCCCCCGGAACCACCACGTCAGGGCGACCATGCCCGGCACCACGACGAGCAGCGTGACCGCCGCGAGCTCCACGTCCATGCTGAACAGCACGCCCGTGACGACGACCACGGTGAGGCCCTGGACCACCATCTGCACGAGGCCGTCCTGGAACAGGGCCGTGAGGGAGTCGAGGTCGCTCGTCATCCTCGTCATCAGCCGCCCGGCCTTCTCCTCGGTGAAGAAGCTGACCGACAGCCGCTGGAGGTGGGAGAAGATCCGGATGCGGAGGTCGAACAGGAGCGACTCGCCCACCCTGCCGGTCCAGGCGATGCGGGCTGCGCTCGCCATCGCGTTCACGACGACGGCGAGCAGGTAGAGCCCGGCCACGACCACCAGGGTCGTGCGGCTCCCGCCTCGGATGCCGCGGTCGATCCCGATCTGGGTGAGCAGGGGCCCGGCCTGCATGGCGACCGTCTCCACCACCACGAGGCCGAGCGCGCCGACGAGCGCCAGGCGGTGCGGTCGGAGGAACCGCCGCAGGGTGAAGGGCCGCCGGTCGAAGCCGACGTGGCTGAACTCGACGTGACCGGCTGCCGGGTGCTCGGGCTCCTGCTCGAGGAGCCCGTCGACCCGGGACTGCAGCTCCGGGGGGATGCCGGCGAACGGGAGCCCGCTCGCCGCGCCGCCGCCGCCGAACCCGCCGCCGAAGCTCGGGCCTGCGCCCCCGCCCCACGCCATCAGGCCACCACCGAGCCGGTCACGTTGGCCCCGAGGTGGCCGTCTCTCGGGTCGTCGGGCTCGCCGTCACCCGCCTCGGCCACGTGGGCCAGCACCTCGGCGTAGCGGGGCTCGGACGCCATGAGGCCGGCGTGGGTCCCGTCGGCGACGATCCGCCCGCCCTCGAGCAGCAGCACCCGGTCGGCGAGGGCGATGGTCGAGAGCCGGTGGGCGATCACGATCGTCGTGCGATCGCCGAGCAGGTCGTGCAGGGCACGGTGGATGCGCTCCTCGACGTGCACGTCGATGGCGCTCGTGGCGTCGTCGAGGATCAGCACCTTCGGGTCGACGAGCAGGGTCCTGGCGATGGCGATGCGCTGGCGCTGGCCTCCGGACAGGGTGTAGCCCCGCTCACCGACCTCCGTGTCGTAGCCGAAGGGCAGTGCCCGGATGAAGCCGTCGGCGTCGGCGGCGACCGCAGCGGCGGTGACCTGGTCGTCGGAGGCGTCGGGCCGGCCGTACGCGATGTTGTCCCGCACGCTCGCCGAGAAGAGGAAGGGCTCGTCGAGCACCATCGCCACCTGAGCCCGCAGGCTGGCGAGCGTCAGGTCCCGGACGTCGTGGCCGTCGACGCGCACCGAACCGCCGTCGACGTCGTAGAAGCGGGTCAGCAGGCGGGCGAGGGTCGACTTCCCGTTGCCCGTCCGCCCCACAAGGGCCACCGTCTCGCCGGCGGCGACGTGCAGCTCGAGCCGGTCCAGGACGGGCGGGCCGTCCCCGTAGCCGAAGGTGACGTCCTCGAAGTCGATCGCACCTGCCGGGTCCACCAGGTCGACCGCGCCGGGTCGGTCGACGATGGCCGGCACCTCGTCGAGGATCTCGAAGATGCGGCCGGCCGACGCCGCCGCCCGCTGGCTCAGCAGCATGAGGAACCCGAGCATCCGGAACGGCGCCTGGAGGAGCACCACGTAGGTGGAGAAGGCGACGATGGTCCCGATCGTGACCTGGCCGTCGATGGTGAGGATGCCGCCGTAGAGCAGCACGAAGGCCATGCCGAGGCGGGGGAGGTTCTCCATCACCGGCGCGTACGCGGCTCGCACGTCGATCTGGCGCACCGCAGCCCAGCGCAGCCGGCGGGCGTTGCCGGCCAGCACTGCGATCTGGGGGGCCTCGGCGGCGAAGGACTTCACGACCCGGGCCCCCGTGACGTTCTCCTCGACGGTGGTGGCGACGTCGGCCGTGCGCGACTGCACGATCCACGAGATCGGGAACATCAGGTCGCGCATCCGGACGCCGACCAGGTAGACGAAGGGCAGGGGGAGCAGCGCGACGACCGCCAGCGGCACGTGGACCGCCAGCATCAGGCCGAAGGCGAACACGAAGCTCACGACCTGCAGCACCATGAGCGGGGCGAACGTGAGGAACATCTGGACGGATCGGATGTCGGAGTTCGCCCGGGAGATCAGCTGGCCCGACTGGACGCGGTCGAAGAACGAGAAGGAGAGCTGGCTCAGCTTGGTGAACATGTTGAGCCGGAGGTCGAACTCGAGGTCGTAGGCGATCCGGTAGAGGTGGTAGCGGTAGGCGTAGGTGAAGGCGCCCCGCACCGCCGCCAGCCCGAGGAGCGCCCAGACGAAGGGCATGAGGTCTGCGTCGCCCTCCTGCAAGGCGTCGTCGATGCCCGCCATCAGCACCCGGGGCACCGCCACCTGGGCCAGCATGGCGACGAGCGCAGCGACCATCGACAGCGCGAAGACGCCCTTGCGGGCGGCCAGGAGCGGGCGCATGCGGGCCAGCCAGCCGACTGCCGGGTCGGTGCCGATGGTCCCCTTCGGCGGACCGTGCCGGGGGACGACACCGATTGGCTCGTAGGGCGAGCGCGCCACGTGGTGCCGGTCCCGGCCGGCGTCGCCCGGCCTCCCGCCCCCGGCCAGGCTGCCCAGGTCGCGCTCGACGGTCGAGGTCAACGTGCTCCCACCCGGGCCTCCCGGGCGGCGTCGAGCGCCCTGGCCCACAGCGCCAGGCCGGACGCCGCCCGCTGCGAGAGCCCGGGTGGGAGCTGGTCGAGCATGCCGAGCAACCTGGCCTCGACCGCTCCGTCGGCGGCAGCCAGCGCGGCACGCCCCCCGTCGGTGAGGACGTGGCTGACCCGTCGCCGGTCGTCGGGGTCGGGACGCCGCTCGACCCAGCCTCGCTCCACGAGGCCGTCGACCACGGCAGTGACGTGCGGTCGGCTGACGGCGAGGTGGTCGGCGAGGGCGGTGGCGGCCGCCGAGCCCTCGTCGAGCAGCGACAGGACCCGGTACTGCGGCAGGGACAGCCCGAGCTCCACCAGCGACCGTTCGGTCACCCGTGCCAGCCGGGCCGCGACCCGCCCGAGCCCGGCGGTGGATGGTTCCGACATTGGAACCATTGTGCCGGGCGAACGACCGTTCCACACCGGCCTGCCGGTCCCGTCAGGAGCTCGCGCCGGAGCGCGGCCCCTGCCGGGATCGGGCAGGCGGCGCGTCAGCCCCTCGCTGGCGGCGGGTAGTCCGGGTGCTCCTCGCCCGGGGGGAGCTGGTCGTAGTTCGTCACGGTCCCCTCCTCGTCGAAGAAGCCCATGTCCTCCTCCGGCCAATCGCCTGGGAGGAACCGTTGACCCCCGTCGATGAACCGCTTCATCCCGGTGCCGGCGTTGCCGGTCTCGTCCTCACCGGGCTCTTCCGGGTCCCACCAGAAGGCCCCGGCGTCGTCGGTGCCGTTGTAGTCGTCCCGACCCCAGAGGTCGTCGCTCCAGCCGACGCTGCTGTAGGTGAGTCCCGGTGGCTTGCGGGGGTAGCGCTGGAACAGACCGTCCCGGAAGGACTCCGGGGTGAGCTCGGGCCCGGCGAGGTGGATGCCGAGCATGAGCTGGGCAGGGCCGGGCAGGATCACCCCGCTGGTGTTCGTGGGGGGCGGCTTGCCGAAGTACCACTCGTAGACGAAGTAGGAGTCGCCCAGCGTGTTGTCTGTGGACGTCGACGGGAGCGAGATCCCGATGGCGTTGCGCCACTGCTGCTGGTCGAAGGTGCGCCCGAAGATGTTCGTGTCGGCCAGCACCGACGGTCCGACCACCCACTCCGGGAAGTAGCCCTGCTTGGTGGCCTCCTCGGTGATGTTCTTCGGCACGATCGGGTCGACGCTGAGGATCACCGTCGTGACGCCGGCGTCCCGCATCCGGGCGATCACCGTCGTGGCCGTCTCCTGGCCCTTGCCAGGGTCGAACAGGTAGGTGGCTCGGGTCTCGAT
>CADCSY010000083.1:0-4711 GCA_902805555.1 uncultured Acidimicrobiales bacterium
GGCGCCGTGGGACGGCCCGCCGCGCCCGCCCCTCGACACCACGGCCCCCTCGGTCACGGCCCCGCTCGAACCGGTCGAGGAGGTCTACGAGGCGCTGGTGCTCGGCACCCGTGACTACGTGACCAACAACGGCTTCACCGACGTGGTGATCGGGCTGTCCGGAGGCGTCGACTCCAGCCTGGTGGCGGCCGTGGCCGTCGACGCCCTCGGCGCCGACCACGTGCACGGGGTGGCCATGCCGTCCCGCTTCTCGAGCGAGGGCTCCGAGGTCGACGCCGGCGCGCTCGCCGAGGCGCTCGGGTTGGAGCTCAGGACGATCCCCATCGAGCCCGCCCACGCCGCGCTGCTCGGCATGCTGGCTCCCTCCCTCGGCGAGCGGCCCCCGAACCTGACCGAGGAGAACCTGCAGAGCCGCATCCGTGGCATCACCCTGATGGCGCTGTCCAACGAGCACGGCTGGATGGTGCTCACCACCGGGAACAAGAGCGAGTCGGCGGTGGGTTACTCGACGCTCTACGGGGACACCGCCGGCGGCTTCGCCGTGATCAAGGACGTCCCGAAGCTGCTCGTCTACGAGCTGTGCCGGTTCCGGAACCGCCGGGCCGGTCGGGACGTGATCCCCGAGGACGTCCTCACGAAGGCGCCGTCGGCCGAGCTGCGGCCCGACCAGCGCGACGACCAGTCACTGCCGCCCTACGAGGTCCTCGACCCGATCATCGAGGGCTACGTCGAGCACGACCGCACCCGGGCCGAGCTCGAGCGGGAGCACGATCCCGAGGTGGTGCGTCGCATCGTCCGCCTGGTCGACCTCGCCGAGTACAAGCGCCGGCAGTCGCCCCCCGGGGTCCGGGTGACGTCCAAGGCGTTCGGCAAGGACCGGCGGGTCCCGATCACGAACCACTACCGGGGCTGACCCACCCGAGGAGCGGTGGCGCCGTCAGTAGCGTGCAGCGGTGCCGCTCCCGATCCGCCACGACGTGCGCGCCGACCTGGCGCTGGCGGGGGCGGCGTTCCTCTTCGGGAGCACGTTCCTCGTGGTGCAGGACGCGGTGGATGCCGACGGGGCGATCCCCTTCCTGGTGGCCCGCTTCGGGATCGGCGCGCTCGTGCTCGTGCCCTTCGCCGTGCGCCGCGGCCGCCCGGCGCCGGGGTTCGGGCCCGCCGTGCTCGTCCTCGGAGCCCTGCTGTCGGCCGGCTACGTGCTGCAGACCGTCGGGCTCCAGCACACGACCTCCTCGGTGTCGGCCTTCCTCACGTACCTGCTGGTCGTGCTCGTCCCTGTGCTCTCGGCTCTCGTGCTGCGGGTCCCACCCACCCCGGTCGCGGTCCTCGGCGTCGCGCTCGCCGTGGTGGGGCTCCTGCTCCTCACCGCCGGGGCCGGGGGGGAGGGGGCGATCGGCGCCGGCCTCGGGCGGGGGGAGCTGCTGACCCTGGGCTGCGCGCTCGCCTTCGCCGGCCACATCGTCGCCCTGGCAGCCGACGCGCCCCGCTTCGACGTCGTGCAGCTCAACCTCGGCCAGTTCGTGGTCGTCGCCCTCGTGCTCGTGGTGCCGGGCGCCTTCGCCGGGGGCTACGCCCTCAGCGGTCGCACCCTCCTCGCCGCCGTCTACACGGGGGTGGTGGTGAGCGCGGTCGGCTTCGGCCTGCAGGTGTGGGGCCAGCAACAGGTCAGCGCCACCCGGACCGCGCTCGTCCTGCTGCTCGAGCCGGTCTTCGCAGCCATCCTCGGCTACGTCGACGGCGAGCGCCTCGGCTGGCTGGGAGCCCTCGGGGCGGGCGTGATCCTGACCGCCATCCTCGTGTCGGAGGTCGGCGGGCCCTGGCTCGTCCGACGCTCGGCGGCGGCACCCGAGGGGGCGGCGGAGGAGCAGGTGGGGCGGCCTCCCGACCCGGGCGAGGTGGCCGTCCCCCGGCCTTGACCGAGCGGTCAGGTTTGGGTCATGGTGGCTGCCACCCGCCACCGGTGGCCATCTCGCCGACGGCACCGACTGGGACCGGGCCCGACGACGCAGCGCACGAGGAGCACCATGGCCGACCCGAAGAAGCCCCGTCCCGCCTTCGCTCCCTGGGACACCCGGGAGCTCCCCGGCTCGTTCACGGTGGAGGAGACGGCGGTCAGGGTCGGCAACTACAAGTGGATCGAGATGAAGCTGTTCGAGGTGCTGGGCGGCTGGATCGCCACCGTGCCCGAGCTCGACGTGAAGCTCCGCCTCGGGACGCACTGCTACCACCACGCCTGGCACGCCGAGCTGTTCCACAAGCGGCTCCCCGAGCTGCGGGAGATGAACCCCGAGCGCCTCACGCTGCCGGCCAACGACGAGCTCGTCGCCTTCGTCGACGCCATGACCGCCCCCGAGGGCCAGGGGGAGACGATCGAGAAGCTCGTCGGCGTGTACCGGGTGCTGATCCCGCACAAGATCGCGGCCTACACGTTCCACCTGAACAACACGTCCACCATCACCGACGCGCCGACCATCCGCACCCTCAAGCTCGTCCTCCAGGACGAGTTCGACGACTGGCGCGACGGCGAGATGATGATTCAGTCGCTCATCGAGACACCCGAAGAGGTTGACCGGGCAGCGCGCCACCAGGCTTCGCTCGAGAAGCTCATGCTCGCGGCCGGCGGCATCGCCGGCCCCGGGTCGATCGGCAACCCCTACGCCCTCCAGGAGGCAACCGCATGAGGAAGCTCTTCCCACCCGACCTGCTCGCGAGGGACGGCCGCTTCACGCGGGTCAACAACGCGGACCGGTTCAACGACCCCCGTGGGGCCCGAGGCGTCGCCGGCGGTCGCCCCGGCAAGAAGGGCAACAACCGCCTCACCCCCGACCTGCCCGAGGCTCCCGACGCCGCCCGCACGCTCATGCACGGCATCTTCGTTGGCGAGATCCAGGCCCTCGAGGGTGCCGGTCGGACCTGTTGGGACTTCGAGACGGGCAAGGGCAGCGACGAGGCCCCCTTCGAGCTGAAGCTCGACATGGCCCGCCAGTGCTGGGACGAGGCCCGCCACTGCGAGATCTCGGTGAAGCTCTCCGACTGGATGGGCACCGAGCTCGGCGAGTTCGGTGAGTCGGCGTTCCTCTACGAGGCCGCCTGCAACCCCGACCCAGTGCTGCGCCTCACCGGCGTGAACCGGGCGCTCGAAGGCCTCGCCATCGACGTCTTCACCACCATGAAGGACTTCGGCGACATCGCCGGCGACCCCGTCCTCGAGTTCTGCGAGGACTGGATGCTGGCGGACGAGGTCACCCACGTGAAGATGGGCTCCGACTGGCTGCGCCGCCTGACCGCCGACGACCCCGAGCGCCGGGCCAACGCGCTCGAGTTCCAGCGGGTCGTCGACAAGCTCTTCAGCTTCGGCGGCCTGCGGGGCGAGACCGACGAGAACCCCATCAAGCTGGCCCGTCGGTTCCGCGAGCTCGCCGGGTTCACCGACGTCGAGATCGACGACATCAGCAACGTGTCCGAGGAGGCCACCCGGGAGGCGGCCGCCACAGGTGCGCGAGGCTGATGGCCAGCGTCACCGTCACCCCTGACGAGTGGCAGTACGTCGCCTTCGACAGCGCCCGCATCGCTGCGGTCGCCGAGAAGCTGCTCGGTGAGACCGGCCTCGACGTCGACCTCAAGATCGAGGTCGACGAGACGACCCCCCTGGGTCGGGTCTCCATGACCTCGTTGCAGCCGCTGGTCGTGGCCGTCGAGAGCGGCGCCTTCGAGGACGCCAAGCGGCCCCGGCAGCTGAGCGAGGTGGCGGTGGCCGACGTCCTCGGCCGGCTGCTGCACCGCTGCCGGGACCGGCTCGACCCGGCGTTCGGCGAACCGCCCCCCGACGCCGCGCTCACGCTCCAGCAGTCGACGGCCTGGGACGCCTACGCGGTGGGCCGGTGCGCTCGCCTCGGCTACCCCGTGCAGCGCCAGCGCCGGCTGTACCACTTCCGCAACCGCCACGGCTTCAACGACGTGGCCGACCAGGCCTTCGCCCGCCTGTGGGAGGCGCAGGGCCTCACCTGGGCCGACCTCGAAGCGGTGTGCCAGGAGACCGATGCAGCCAGGTCAGCCTCCGTCGGCTGAGCACGTCTGAAGGCTGTGCGTCGTCCCGGCGCCCGCCCTCCGGGGGGTTGGGCGGGCGCCGCACGCGCGGCCGAGCGCCGGGCGGGTCGGTGGGCGTGCTCGTCCCCGGACCGGAGGACCCGAGGGTGACGCAGGTCGGGCCGGGAGGGCCGACCCGCGCCGCGCTGCCTCAGCGGAGGTCGTGGGCCGAGATCCCCTCGAGCAGGTCGATGTCGGGGGGCTCGGCGAGGAGGCCGTTGCAGGACTGCGCCATCTCGACCATGTGCGGGGCGTCGAAGTGGGCCCGCTGGTGCTCCGGCGAGTCCCACTTCTCGATGATCGTGAAGCGGCCGGGCGTGGTGACCGAGGCGCAGAGGTCGATGTTGCGGCAGCCCGGCTCGCCCCGGCTGACGACGACGTACTTCGCCAGCACCGACAGGAGCCGGTCGGGGTCGGCGGCCCGGAAGCCCATCGTGACGATGGTCAGCTCGATCTCGTCGGCCATGTCGCTCCTCGTGGGTGGCTGCGGGCGCAGCGTGTCGGCGGGCGTCGGGCGGGCAGGTCGCCCCGCCGTCGGGCCATACAAGCAGAGCCGGCACGACGGTACGGGCGGAGGTGACGGCTGAGACCCGGGGGGCGGGTCCCGGTGCCGGCCGGAGCC
>CADCSY010000083.1:4721-18695 GCA_902805555.1 uncultured Acidimicrobiales bacterium
GGGTCACCCGCCGGGCTTCCTTGACCGGCTCGGTATCGTGGGGCTGACCCGGCGCCGGCCACCGATGGCGACCCGGGGGGGCGGGGCCGTGAAGGCGTCGGCCTCGTCGAAGGTGACGTGGTCTCGAACGAGAAGAAGGTGGACCTTGGCGAAGGAACGAGTCGAGCGAGATGAAGAGGACCTCGTCCGGCTCTACCTCACCGACATCGGCCAGTACCCCCTGCTCACCAAGGACGACGAGGTCAGGCTCGCCCAGGCGATCGAGGCGGGCAACGAGGCCCGAGGGCTGCTCGACGCAGCGGGACGGGACGTCACACCCGCCCGCCGGCGCGAGCTGAAGCGCACCGCCCGCCACGGCGAGGACGCAGAGCGCACCTTCGTCCAGTCCAACCTCCGCCTCGTCGTCTCCATCGCCAAGAAGTACCAGGCGTCCGGGCTGCCGCTGCTCGACCTGATCCAGGAGGGCAACCTCGGCCTCATGCACGCCGTCGAGAAGTTCGACTGGCGCAAGGGCTTCAAGTTCTCGACCTACGCCACCTGGTGGATCCGCCAGGCCATCACCCGGGGGATCGCCAACACGGGTCGCACCATCCGCCTGCCGGTCCACGCCGGCGACACCCTCGCCCGCCTGCAGAAGGCGCGCTCCCGGCTCGAGCTCAAGTACGGCCGGCCGGCCACCCTCTCGGAGCTGTCGGCCGAGGTGGAGATGCCCGAGGACAAGGTGACCGAGGCGCTGCGCTTCGCCGCCGAGCCCCTGTCGCTC
This sequence comes from uncultured Acidimicrobiales bacterium, assembly GCA_902805555.1. Classification (GTDB taxonomy): domain Bacteria; phylum Actinomycetota; class Acidimicrobiia; order Acidimicrobiales; family CADCSY01; genus CADCSY01. The sequence continues at coordinate 5,485 of CADCSY010000083.1, forward strand.
TCCGAGCCGCTGCGTGAGGACGGCGACGCAGAGCTCGGCGACGTCGTCGAGGACCGCTCGGCCGAGTCGCCCTTCGAGGTCGCCGCCACCGCGCTGCTCCCCGAGGAGATCTCACGCCTCCTCGCCCCGCTCGACGAGCGGGAGCGGGAGATCCTGAAGCTGCGCTACGGCCTCGACCGGGGGGAGCCCCGGACGCTGGAGGAGGTCGGGGAGTACTTCAACCTGACCCGCGAGCGCATCCGCCAGATCGAGGCCAGGGCGATGTCCAAGCTGCGCCACCCCAGCTCCGACACCGGGGCGCGGGACCTGCTCGCCGTCTGATGCAGGCCGTCCCCGGGCCTCCACCCCGGGGTCCGAGGCGTCCGGTGCGGATGTGACGCCCGGCACGTCGGCCGGTACGGTGCCCGTCACTGGCGGATCGCGAGCACCGGGAGCACGAGATGGCACTGTCGTACCAAGAGGCGCTTGAGCAGCTGACCGCACCGGGGGCGCCCTTCTCCACCTCCGAGATCGAGGTCGACGGCGTCACCTACAAGGTCTTCGACCGGGCTGCCGGCTCGTTGCGGGAGCTGTTCGACTCGACGCGTCAGAACGGCGACGCCGTCTACCTCGTGTACGAGGACGAGCGCTGGACGTTCAGCGACGTGATGGCGCAGGTCGACGGCATCGCCAAGGTCCTCGTCGAGCGCTACGGCGTGCAGAAGGGTGACCGGGTCGCGATCGGGATGCGGAACTACCCCGAGTGGATCACGTCGTTCGCCGCCATCACCTCCATCGGTGCCATCTCGGTGTCGCTCAACGCCTGGTGGACCGAGGACGAGCTCGACTACGCGCTCGGCGACTCCACGCCGAAGGTCCTCATCGCCGACCGTGAGCGGGTCGAGCGGGGCCTGCGCTCCTGCAAGGAGCGGGGCATCGCCATCCTCGGCGTGCGCCTCGACGACGCGCCCGAGGGCGTCGACCGCCTGGAGGACGTGATCGACCCGGCTGCCACCATGCCCGAGGTCGAGGTGCTGCCGGCGGACGACGCGACCATCCTCTACACGTCGGGGACCACCGGGAACCCCAAGGGGGCGGTGTCGACCCACCGCGCCATCCTCAACGCGCTGGCCGGGTTCGGCTGCCGCTCGGTGGCCCAGACCATCACCGGTGGCGACACCGGCGGGGTCGTCGGCGGCGACCCGGCCGACTCGCTCCCGCCCGTGTTCATCCTCACGGTGCCGCTGTTCCACGTCACCGGCTGCGTGCCCGTGATGCTGTCGACCTTCGCCGCCGGGCTGAAGCTCGTGATCATGTACCGCTGGAACCCCGAGCGGGCGCTCGAGCTCGTCGAGCGCGAGCGGGTCACGAACTTCGTCGGCGTCCCCACCATGTCGTGGGACATGCTCGAGTCCCCGGACTTCGACAAGCGCGACACGTCGAGCCTCCGCTCGGTCGGGGGCGGCGGGGCGCCCGCGCCACCCGAGCTCGTGCGCCGCATCGACGCCGGCTTCGCCAAGGCCCGGCCCGGCATCGGCTACGGGATGACCGAGACCAACGCCTACGGCCCGCAGAACTCGGGCGACGACTACGTCTCGCACCCCACGAGCACCGGGCGGTCGACGCCCATCCTCGAGATCAAGATCGTCGACGAGGAGGGCAAGGAGGTCCCCATCGGGGAGCGGGGCGAGATCTGCTTCAAGGGCCCCAACCTCATCCGGGGCTACTGGAACAACCCCGAGGCCACGGCCGAGACCATCCAGGACGGGTGGCTGCGCACCGGTGACATCGGCCGGGTCGACGAGGAGGGCTTCGTCTACATCGAGGACCGGGCCAAGGACATGGTCCTGCGGGCGGGCGAGAACATCTACTGCGCCGAGGTCGAGGCCGTCCTCTACGAGCACCCCGCCGTGTACGAGGCAGCGGTGTTCGGCATCCCCGACGAGCGGCTCGGCGAGCAGGTGGCGGCCGCCATCTACGTCAGGCCCGACCACGACGTCACCGTCGAGGAGCTGCAGGCGCACGTGCGGGAGCGCCTGGCGGCGTTCAAGGTGCCGACCCACGTCGAGCTGGTCGAGTCGACGCTGCCCCGCAACGCGTCCGGGAAGATCCTCAAGCGCTCGATCCGCGACGAGATCGTGGCCCGCGCCTGACCAGCTGACCGCCTGACCCGCCGCCCGCCGCGACAGCGGCGTCGGCGGGTCCGCTCAGGCGCCGAAGAGGTCGGCGGCGTCGAGGTCGAGCGCGTGGCGGGCCGCCCGTCGGGCCATCGTGAGGAACATCTCGTCCCCGCGCTCGGTCCGCTCCACGAGCATGGAGGCGGCCACCGCCATGAGCAGCCCGCTCCAGGTCCCCCGCCGGTAGTCCTGCCAGCAGTCGTCCCAGTCGAAGGCCACCCCGGCCGCCCGGAGCCGGTCGAGGTAGTCCCGCACGATCTCCTCCTCCGACGCCCGACGGTCCTCGGGGAGCAGGCCACCGCCGAGGAAGTAGGCGACGTCGTCCATGGCGGCACCGGTGCCCACCGTCTGCCAGTCGACGACCGCCACCGGCACGCCGCCCCCGAGGCCGCCGAAGAGGAGGTTGTCGAGCCGGTAGTCGCCGTGGACGATCGTCGTCGGCGCCTGGCGCTCGCCGAGGTGTGTGCCGAGGTGGCCGAAGAGGGCGTCGCACGCCTGCTCGACCTCGTCGTCGAGCACGTCCCCGTAGCGCTCGCGGAAGCCGGCGTGCAGCACCGGGAGCAGCTCCGCCATGAACGTCTGGCGGGCTTCGGGGTCGCGGTGGAGCCACTCGATCGAGGCGAGGGAGGGATCGCCCCAGCGGGGGGCGTGGAGCTTCGACAGCTCGGCCACGGCGACGGCCGCCTCGTCCGGCGTGCAGCCGGCGAGCTGGTCGCCCTGGCGCGCGGGGGCCATGTCCTCGAGCAGCAGGACGAAGTCGGCCTCCTCGACGTCGATGTCCGCGTAGAGGCATCGGGGCGTCCTGATCGGCAGGTCGCCGGCCAGCTGCTGGTAGAAGCGGACCTCGAGCTCGTAGCTGCCGAGCGACTTCGCGGTGGCCCGGCTCGTGGGATCGGTGGCCGGCAGCTTGGCCACGACCGTGGCCGGTCCCGAGACGGCGCCGTCGTAGCCGAGGCGCAGGCGGACGCTGTCGCACATCTGGCCGGTGCCGACGGGGGTGGCCTCCACGGTGGCGACCGTGACGGCAGCGGCGAGGCCGCCCTGCGCTCGCAGGGCCTCGGTGATCCAGGCGGGCGTGAGCGCCTCGACCGAGCCGGCCACCGGGAGGGGGGTGGGCGGGGTCAAGCGAGCGACGCGTAGGTCGCGAACACGAGGCTCGCGCCCCGCAGGTCGCCCTGGGTGCCCTCGCCCATGCGGTTCATCACGTACGAGACGACGAGTCGGTGCTCGAGGTCGACCACCACGAGCGACCCGCCCCATCCGCCCCAGTAGCAGGCGCGCCCGCTGGGGCTGATCGGGATCGCCTCCGACGGGAGCCCGTAGCCGATCCCGTGGCGCAGCGGCATGCCCAGCACGAGGTCCGTGCCGTTGCTCTGCTCCCGGAAGACGCGCTCGCAGCCGGCCTCGGAGAGGAGGCGGACCCCGCCGGCCTCCCCACCGCACGCAAGGACCGACTGGACGGTGGCGACCGACCGGGCGTTGCCGTGGCCGCCGGCCGCCGGGATCTCGGCCCGTCGCCAGTCGACCTCCCACGACTGCTCTGCCTGGAGCTTCGGGTTCGACAGGGCCCGCACCGCCATGCCGCCGGGGTCGGATGTGAGGTCCAGCGCGGGCGGCGGGATCACCCTCACCACCCGGTGGTCGTGCTCGGCGGGCGTGCCGATGTGGAAGTCGGCCCCGAGCGGGCCGGCCACCTCCTTGGCGAAGAAGGTGCCGACGCTCTGCCCGGCCACCCGCCTGACGACCTCGCCGACGAGGTAGCCCTGCGTGACGGCGTGGTAGCCGGAGGCGGTGCCGGGCTCCCACCAGGGCGCCTGGGCGGCGAGGAGGGAGGTCGCCTTCTCCCAGTCGTAGAGGTCCTCCGGCGCCATCGGCTCGTCCCAACCGGGGAGACCGGCCGTGTGCGACATGAGGTGCCGGACGAGCACCTGCTCCTTGCCGGCGGCGGCGAACTCGGGCCAGTAGGTGGCGACCGGTGCGTCGACGTCGAGCTCACCCCTGTCGGCGAGGACGAGGGCGCTGAGCGCCGTCATGGTCTTGGTCGTCGACCAGACGTTGACGATGGTGTCCCGCTCCCAGGGCGTCCCGGCGTCGTCGACGACGCCGCCCCAGAGGTCGACCACCGGCTGCCCGTCCTGGTGGACGGCCACCGAGGCACCGACGTCGAGGCCGAGGTCGAGGTTGGAGGCGAAGGCTGCCCGCACCGCCTCGAAGCGACCGTCACAGATCCCGTGCACCTCAGCCATGCGCGTCCCCCCGCTCGTGGGGGCCCGACCGTACCTGACGTCCTCCGGCGGGGTGGTCGTCAGGCGCCGCGGCCGCGGGCCCGCCTGGCGCGCGTCCCCTGTCCGGGAGCGGCGCCTGGTCCGGAGTCGCCGCCCTGGCCCTTGTCGGTGAGCTTGGCGAAGAGCTCCTTCGCCTTCGCCTGGTTCTGCGGCTTGCGGGCCTCGACCCAGATCTTCTTCGCGATGCCGGCCTTGGCGGCCATCCGCAACAGCCCCATGGGAGCCTCCTCGTCGTCGTGTCGTGGCCGTCCTGCCCAGATCGGGCGCCGTCCACCCCGAGGCACCGCCACCCGGATGCCGGCTTGCGGGTCCAGGGACGTGCCAGCAGACGGTGACCGAGACGACCCTGTTCGCCCCGCACCCGCTCCCGTACGCTGCTGCCGGGAGGCCAGCCGGGGCTCCCGGCGGCGACGGAGACGGGGCGGCTCATGACGGTGATCCGGGCGGCGTTGGTCCAGGAGGCCTGGACCGGCGACAAGGAGTCGATGATCAAGGTCCACGAGGACCGGGCTCGCGAGGCCAAGGAGCAGGGAGCGCAGGTCGTCTGCTTCCAGGAGCTGTTCTACGGGCCGTACTTCTGCCAGGTGCAGGATGCGACGTACTACGAGTACGCCGAGTCGATCCCGGGGCCGACGACCGAGCGGTTCCAGGAGCTGGCCCGTGAGCTCGAGATGGTGATGGTGCTGCCGATGTACGAGCAGGAGCAGCCGGGCGTGCTGTTCAACACCGCAGCGGTCGTCGACGCCGACGGCACCTACCTCGGCAAGTACCGCAAGAACCACCTCCCCCAGGTGCAGGGGTTCTGGGAGAAGTTCTACTTCCGCCCGGGCAACCTCGGGTACCCGGTCTTCGACACCGCGGTCGGCAAGGTCGGCGTCTACATCTGCTACGACCGCCACTTCCCCGAGGGGTGGCGGGCGCTCGGCCTGAACGGCGCGGAGATCGTGTTCAACCCGTCGGCCACCCACCGCGGCCTCAGCGCCTACCTCTGGAAGCTCGAGCAGCCGGCGTCGGCGGTGGCCAACGAGTACTTCATCGGTGCGATCAACCGGGTGGGCATCGAGGACCTCGGCGAGAACGACTTCTACGGCACGAGCTACTTCGCCGACCCCGAGGGGCGGTTCGTGGGCGAGGCAGCCGACGACCACGCGGCTGAGCTGATCGTCCGCGACCTCGACATGGACCTGCTCGTCGAGGTGCGCAACCGCTGGCAGTTCTACCGCGACCGGCGGCCCGACGCCTACGACGAGCTGACCCGCCCGTGAGCGGTGACCGGTCGCTGGCCGAGCGCCACCGGGCGGTCGTGCCGTCGTGGCTCGCCACGTACTACCAGGAGCCCCTCGAGCTGATCTCAGGCGACGGTCGGACCGTGTGGGATGCCGACGGCAACCGCTACCTCGACTTCTTCGGCGGCATCCTCACGACGATCGTCGGGCACAGCGTGCCCGAGGTGGTGGAGGCGCTCCAGGCGCAGGCGGCCAAGCTCCTCCACACCTCGACGCTGTACCTCAGCCGGCCGATGGTCGAGCTGGCGGAGCGGCTGGCGGCGATGTCGGGGATCCCCGACGCCAAGGTGTTCCTCACGACCTCGGGGACCGAGGCCAACGAGGCGGCGCTGCTGGCCGCGACCTCGTACCGCCGCAGCAACCAGGTGCTGGCGCTGCGGAACAGCTACCACGGCCGCTCCTTCGGCACCGTCGCCATCACCGGCAACCGGTCGTGGTCGCCGACCAGCCTGAGCGGCCTCCAGGTGACGTTCGTGCACGGCGGCTACCGGCTTCGCAGCCCCTTCAGGGACCTCGACGACGAGGCGTACACGAAGGCGTGCGTGCAGGACCTGCGCGACCTCCTCGACATGTGCACCTCGGGCGACGTGGCGTGCATGATCGCCGAGCCCGTCCAGGGCGTGGGGGGCTTCGCCACGCCACCGGACGGCTTCTTCGGCGCGTTCGCCGAGGTGCTGCGCGAGCACGGGATCCTCTTCGTCTCGGACGAGGTCCAGACGGGCTTCGGCCGCACCGGCGAGCACCTGTGGGGCTACGAGGCCCACGGCTTCACACCCGACCTGCTGACGCTGGCCAAGGGGATCGGCAACGGCGTCAGCCTCGGCGCCGTGGTGGGCCGGGCCGACGTCCTCGACAGCGTGACTGCGAACTCCATCTCCACCTTCGGCGGCAACCCGCTCTCGTGCGTCGCCTCCCTGGCCACGCTCGACGTCCTGCGCCGGGACGACCTCCAGGGCAACGCCCTGAAGCGTGGTGCGCAGCTCGCGGAGGGGCTGCGGGCGATCGCCGCCGAGCACGAGTGGATCGCCGAGGTCCGCGGCAGGGGCCTCATGCTCGCCATCGAGGCGTGCGAGCCCGGCGGGATCCAGCCGTGTCCCGACGCCGCCGTCCAGCTGCTGGAGGCCACCCGGGCGAACGGGCTGCTGGTCGGCAAGGGCGGCCTGTACGGCAACGTCATCCGGGTGACGCCACCGTTGAGCGTCACCGAGGCGGAGGTGGTCGAGGCGCTCGACATCCTCAGGGTGGCCGCGAGCGAGGTGCGCAGGTGACGATCCTCGTCGCAGGCGGCACCGTCGTCGGCCCCACCGGGGCCGCGCCGGCCGACGTGCTCATCGACGGTGAGACGATCGCTGCGGTGGTGTCGCCGGGGTCGACCGCCCTGGGCAGCGACCTCGCAGCCGGAGCGGAGCGCGTCGTCGACGCCACCGGGCGGTACGTGATCCCGGGCGGGGTCGACTGCCACACCCACATGGAGCTCCCCTTCGGCGGCACGAGCGCGTCGGACACCTTCGAGACGGGCACCAGGGCCGCCGCCTGGGGCGGGACGACGACCATCATCGACTTCGCCGTGCAGCGCCAGGGCGAGCGGGTGCAGGACGGCCTGGCGGCCTGGCACGCGAAGGCCGACGGCGAGTGCGCCATCGACTACGCGTTCCACCAGATCATCGGCGGCGTCGACGACGACTCGCTCAAGGCGATGGACGAGCTCGTCGACGAGGGCATCACGAGCTTCAAGCTCTTCATGGCGTACCCCGGCGTCTTCTACAGCGACGACGGCCAGATACTGCGGGCCATGCAGGCGGCCGCCGGCAACGGCTCCCTCGTCATGATGCACGCCGAGAACGGCATCGCCATCGACGTGCTCGTCCGCCAGGCGCTGGCCAGGGGCGAGACCGAGCCGAAGCACCACTCGTACACGCGGCCGTGGCAGACCGAGGCCGAGGCCACCAACCGGGCGATCATGCTGGCCCGCCTCACGGGCGCCCCCCTCTACATCGTCCACATGTCGGCGAGGCAGGCGGTGGCGTGCCTGGCCGAGGCCCGTGGCGAGGGCTTCAACGTCTACGGCGAGACCTGCCCCCAGTACCTCTACCTGTCGCTCGAGGAGCACCTCTCGGCGCCCGGCTTCGAGGGTGCGAAGTACGTGTGCTCCACGCCCGTCAGGTCGCGGGCCGAGGGCCACCAGGACGAGCTCTGGCGCTACCTGCGCACGAACGACCTCTCCGTCGTCTCGACCGACCACTGCCCGTTCTGCTTCAAGGAGCAGAAGGAGCTCGGCCTCGGCGACTTCTCTGCGATCCCGAACGGCATCGGCGGCGTCGAGCACCGCATGGACCTCATCTACCAGGGCGTCGTCGACGGCCGGATCAGCCTCGAGCGCTGGGTCGAGCTGTGCTCGACGACGCCAGCACGGATGTTCGGGCTCCACCCGAGGAAGGGCGAGATCAGGCCGGGGGCCGACGCCGACGTCGTGGTCTACGACCCGCAGGGCACGACCCGCATCGGCGTGGAGACCCACCACATGAACATGGACCACTCGGCGTACGAGGGGACGGTGGTCCAGGGCAAGGTCGACACGGTCCTCTCGCGGGGAGCCGTCGTGGTGGCGGGCGACGCCTACGTGGGCCGCAAGGGCCACGGGCGCTACGTCCGCCGCGGCCAGAGCTCGTACCTCGTCTGATGGGACCGGATGCTTCGGGCGCACCGGCCGCTGGCGTCCCGGGACCGGTGGGAGGGGTCAGCTGATGCGCCAGGTCGAGCACTGGATCGGCGGCAAGCGCGTCCCTGGCGGCTCGGGGCGCACAGGGCCCGTCTACGACCCGGCCACGGGCGCGCAGCAGGCCGAGGTGGCCCTGGCGTCGCGGGACGAGGTCGACGAGGCGGTGGCCGTGGCGGCGGCCGCGTTCCCGGGTTGGCGCGACACGCCGCTGTCGAAGCGGACCGACGTGTTCTTCCGCTTCCGCCACCTCCTCGAGGAGCACGCCGGCGAGCTGGCGGCGCTGCTCACCGGCGAGCACGGGAAGGTCCGGGCCGACGCAGCCGGCGAGCTGGCCCGGGGCCTCGAGAACGTCGAGTTCGCGTGCGGGATCGGGCACCTGCTCAAGGGCGGCCACTCCGAGCAGGCGGCGACGGGGGTGGACGTGCACTCCCTGCGCCAGCCACTCGGGGTCATCGCCGGCATCACGCCGTTCAACTTCCCCGCCATGGTCCCGCTGTGGATGCTGGCGAACGCCATCGCCTGCGGCAACGCCTTCGTCCTCAAGCCGAGCGAGAAGGACCCCTCACCGTCGGTCCGCCTCGCCGAGCTGCTCACCGCGGCGGGCCTCCCCGACGGGGTCTGCAACGTCGTGCACGGCGACAGGGAGGCCGTCGACCGCCTCCTCGAGCACCCGGACGTGGCGGCCATCAGCTTCGTCGGCTCGACCCCGGTCGCCAGGCACGTGTACGAGACCGGCACCGCCGCAGGCAAGCGGGTGCAGGCCCTGGGCGGGGCCAAGAACCACATGGTCGTGCTGCCCGACGCGGACATCGCGATGGCGGCCGACGCCGCCGTCTCGGCCGCGTACGGCTCCGCCGGCGAGCGGTGCATGGCGGTGAGCGTGGTCGTGGCGGTCGGCGACGTGGCCGACCCGCTCGTCGACGCGATCGCCGGTCGCCTGCCCGCGCTGCAGGTCGGCCCGGGGGACGACCCGGCGTCGGAGATGGGCCCGCTCGTCACGAGGGAGCACCGGGACAGGGTGGCGTCCTACCTGGAGGGCGGTGGTGGCAGGGTCGTGGTCGACGGCCGCGAGCACGAGGTGCCCGGAGACGGGTTCTTCCTGGGCGTCTCGCTCGTCGACGACGTCGAGCCCGGGATGCCGGTGTACGACGACGAGATCTTCGGTCCGGTGCTGTCGGTGGTGCGGGTGGCGACCTACGAGGACGCGCTGCGCCTGGTCAACGAGAACCCCTACGGGAACGGGACGGCGATCTTCACCAGGGACGGCGGCGCCGCCCGCCGGTACCAGCACGAGGTGGTCTGCGGGATGGTCGGCGTCAACGTCCCCATCCCGGTGCCCGTCGCCTACTACTCCTTCGGCGGCTGGAAGGCGTCGCTCTTCGGGGACACCGCCGTCTACGGGCCGTCCGGGGTCGACTTCTGCACCCGCACGAAGGTCGTCACCACCCGGTGGCCGGACCCCTCCACCTCGGCCGTGGACCTCGGCTTCCCACGGACGAGGTGACGGTGGACTTCGGGGTCGTGCTCCAGACCAACCCGCCGGCGTGGCGCGTGGTGGAGCTGGCGGGGCAGGCCGAGCGCCTCGGGTTCAGCCACGCCTGGACGTTCGACTCCCACCTGCTGTGGGAGGAGCCCTACGTCATCTACAGCCAGATCCTCTCGAGCACGCACCGGATGGTGGTCGGCCCGATGGTGACGAACCCGGCGACCCGGGACTGGACCGTCACGGCGTCGCACTTCGCCACGCTCAACGAGATGTTCGGCAACCGGACCGTGTGCGGCATCGGCCGGGGCGACTCGGCCGTGCGCGTCACCAACGGCAGGCCGACGACGCTCGCCACGCTGCGGGAGGCGATCGGCGTCATCCGGGCGCTCGCCAACGGCGAAGAGGTCGCCTACAACGGCTCCACCATCCGGTTCCCTTGGAGCACGGGCAGCAGGCTCGAGGTGTGGGTCGCAGCGTACGGGCCGAAGGCCCTGCAGCTCGCCGGCGAGGTGGGGGACGGCTTCATCCTCCAGCTCGCCGACCCGGACGTGACGGCCTGGTCGATCGAGGCGGTCCGCCGGGCCGCCGCCGCTGCCGGGAGGGACCCGGACTCGATCACGATGTGCGTCGCCGCCCCCGCCTACGTCGGCGACGACCTCTCGCACCAGCGCGACCAGTGCCGGTGGTTCGGCGGCATGGTCGGGAACCACGTGGCCGACATCGTCGAGCGCTACGGCGCCGGCGGGGGTTCCGTGCCCGCCGCGCTCACGACGTACATCGAGGGGCGCAGGGGCTACGACTACAACGAGCACGGTCGGGCCGGCAACGCCCACGCCGACTTCGTCCCCGACGAGATCGTCGACCGCTTCTGCCTGCTGGGGCCGGTGGAGCGCCACGTCGAGCGGCTCCAGGAGCTCCGCTCCCTCGGCGTCGACCAGTTCGCCGTCTACCTCCAGCACGACGCCAAGGAGCAGACGCTCCAGGCCTACGGGGACCACGTCATCCCGGTGGTCAACGCCGCGGTGCGGGCGAAGCAGTGACGGGATCCACAGCGTCCGCCACCTCCACCGCCCAGGCACCGGACGTCGCGGCGCCGGACGACGCAGCCATGGCGGTCGTCGCCACCCTCGGCGGCCGCCCGTCCCGTCCGTCGGCGCGGCTCGGCCGGCGCGTGCTGCGCAAGGTCGTGGTGCTGGTGGTCGCGGTCGCCCTCCTCGGGCTGCTCTGGACGGGCTACAAGTCGCTTGGTCGGGCCACCGGCGACGTCTGGCCGGCGACCTCGATCGGCCTGCCGGTCAAGACGGACGACACGACCCTGCCGGCGTTCACCGACATCGTCACGCGACCGTTCGAACCGCAGCGGGCCGGTGACGACACGCTCCTGTGGCGCACGATCCTCGACGCAGCGGTCTTCACCCTCAAGGAGGCGGTCGTCGGGTTCGGGATCGGGATCGTGCTCGGCATCGGCATCGCCCTCGTGATGGTCAGCTCGGGGTGGTTCGAGCGTGGGCTCCTGCCGTGGGTGATCGTCAGCCAGACGATCCCCCTCATCGCGCTCGCCCCCATCGTGGTGGCCTGGGGCCACCAGCTCGAGGTGCCCGGGGTCACCTGGTCGCCGTGGATGTCGGTCTCGGTCATCGCCACCTACCTGACGTTCTTCCCGGTGGCCGTGAGCGGCCTCCGCGGGTTGCAGTCCCCGACCCGCCACGCCCTCGACCTCATGGCCACCTGCGGGGCGACGTGGCGCCAGGAGCTCGTGAAGCTGCGGTTTCCCTCCGCGCTGCCGTACCTCCTCCCCGCGCTCAAGGTGGCGGCCACCGCCTCGGTCGTCGGTGCGATCGTCGGCGAGATCTCGGCGGGCGTCGCCGGCGGGCTCGGCCGCCTGATCCTGTCGTACTCACAGCAGTACCTCTCCGACCCGGCCCGCCTGTACTGCTCGGTGATCGGCGCCGGCCTGCTGGGGACGGCCTTCGTCGGCATGGTAGGCGCTGCCGAGCTGCTGCTGCTGCGCCACCGGCCTCCCGAGGCCCGATGAGCGCGCCCGCCGCCCCGGCTGCACCGGCGGCGGCCATCCGCCTGTCGGGCGTCGACCAGGTGTTCAACGAGGGTCGCCAGGACGAGGTGGCGGCCCTCTCCCAGATCGACCTGGTGGTCGGTGCCGGCGAGCTCGTGTCGCTGATCGGGCCGTCGGGGTGCGGCAAGTCGACGTTGCTGCGGGTGGTGGCCGACCTGGTCGAGCCGACCCGCGGCACCGTGCAGGTGAACGGGAAGTCGCCGCGCCAGGCGCGCCTCGACCAGGACTACGGCATGGCGTTCCAGCAGGCAGCGCTGTTCGAGTGGCGGTCGGTGGCGGGGAACATCGAGCTGCCGCTCGAGCTCCGGGGGGTGGGGCGAGGCGACCGCCGGGCGCGCGCCCTCGAGCTCCTTCGCCTCGTCCGGCTCGAGGACTTCGCCGACCACCGGCCGTGGCAGCTCTCCGGGGGCATGCAGCAGCGGGTCGCCATCGCCCGGGCCCTTGCCCTCCAGCCGAAGCTGCTGCTCATGGACGAGCCCTTCGGTGCGCTCGACGAGATGACGCGGGAGCACATGCAGGCCGAGCTCGTGCGCATCTGTGCCGAGACGGCGACGACGGTCGTGTTCGTCACCCACTCGATCCCCGAGGCGGTGTTCCTCTCAGAGCGGGTCGTGGTCATGTCGGCTCGCCCCGGCCGCATCGCCGCGGTCGTCGACGTCCCCCTCGGCGCCCGCGACGAGGACACGAGGGAAGATCCGGCGTTCTTCACCTGCATCACCCAGGTGCGAGAGGTGCTGCGGGGCCGTGCCGGCGCCGGGGCGGTCGCCGGTGCACCCGGTCCGGCCCCGGGGGCCGACGTCCGGTGAGCCGCATCCGGGCCCTGTGGCCGCCCCTCCTGCTCGGCGTGCTCGCGGTGGCCGCCTGGGAGCTGTTCAGCGGCGCCCTCGGCATCCAGGAGTTCCTTCTGCCACGCCCGCTCTCCATCTGGTCGGCCCTCAGGGACGACTGGAGCACGATCTGGGAGGGCGCCACGAAGACGGCCTGGGTGGCGGTGACGGGGCTGCTGGCCGGCGTGGTCGTCGCCGTCGTCGGCGCCCTCCTCACGACCCGCTCGCGGCTGCTGTCGGAGGCGGTCACGCCGATGGCGTCCGCACTGGCGGCGACGCCGATCGTCGCCCTCGCCCCCGTTTACCTCAAGTGGTTCGGCAGCCTGGAGCCGACAGCCAGGCAAGCCGTGGTCCTCCCGGTTGTCCCTTGCGCGGTCC
>CADCSY010000084.1 GCA_902805555.1 uncultured Acidimicrobiales bacterium
CGCTGCGCCCGTTGACCTGCCACATGCCGGTCATGCCGGGCTTGACCCGGAGCCGCTCGTGGAGCTCCGGCAGCCATCCCTCGACCTCGCTGGGGATGGCGGGGCGGGGGCCGACGAGGCTCATGTCCCCACGGATCACGTTCCACAGCTGCGGGAGCTCGTCGATCGAGAAGCGCCGGAGCAAGGCGCCGACACGCGTGACCCGAGGGTCGGCGCTGATCTTGAAGAGGGGCCCGTCGGCCTCGTTCAGGTCGCGGAGGTCGATCACCAGCTCCTCGGCGTTCTCCACCATCGTCCGGAACTTGACGACCTCGAAGGGCTTGCCGTTGCGACCGACCCTGACCTGGCGGAACAGCACCGGCCCGGGGGAGTCGACCCGCACGGCCACGGCCACGACGAGGATCAGCAGGCTCGCCCCTGCGAGGCCCAGCGTGGCCGCGCACACGTCGAAGGCCCGCTTGGCCGACGTGCGCCACCCGCTGCGGTGCACGGGCTCGACGTAGACGACCGGGTACCGGCCGAAGGGGCGGACGGTGAGGCGTGACGAGGCGACGTCCCGCAAGGCGGAGGACAGCTCGACGTGGATGCCGTCGTTGGTCAGCTCCCGCACGAGCCGGTTCGAGATGTCGAGGGTGGTCGCAGTGGCGGCGACGATGACGCCCACCGCCTCGACCTCCCGCACCACCCGCCTGGTGTCGGCGATGCGCCCGAGGACCTGGCCGGCGATGCCGGGGTCGACCCGAGCGGGATCCAGGTCGGTGACGAACCCCGCCAGGCGGTACCCGAGCTCGGGCTGGCTCGTCATCGAGGCTGCGAGCTGTTGCGCCTCGTGGTTCACGCCGACGACCACGACCGGCCGCAGGAAGCCACCCGCTCGGCGGAGCCGGCCGAAGAGCTGGCGGGCGACCTCACGCTCGACGGCGACGAGCACGAAGGCGAGCAGCCCCGTGAGGACGAGCCAGACACGGGACGCCGAGGCCTGGAGGGCGAAGCCGATGGCCGCCATGCAGAACACGCCGAGGACGAGCGCCCGACCCACCCGCCGCAGCTCCTCCGGCCTGCGGACGAGGTACCTGGCGCTGTAGAGGCGGTGCCTGCTGAAGGCGAGCAGCCAGATCGGGAGGGAGACGGCACCGAGGAGCACCGAGGCCCGGGCACCCTCCTCGGCGGGGTTGCTGCGGAGGGCGAGGGCCAGGGCCATTGCGAGCACGATGGCTGCGAGGTCGGCGGAGGCGAGCATCAGCTTCGGCGCCAGGCGGCGCACCCGCTCCGGGCCACGCTGGTGCACCGGCACCTCGCGGGCCTCCCCCCGACCGAACCACGTCTTCCGTGCCACGTCCACCGCCGTCGAGAGGGTCGCCGAGTCTCTTCCCACCCTAGGTGTTCCTCGGATGGCAGCCGGCAACCCATCCGGTTCGCACCGGTGACGACCTCGGCGTCCACGATGCCGACAGGGGTTCACGCCCGCCGAGAGCGGGCGCTGCTTGCGTCCCTCGTCAGGCGGGTGGAGGTGCGCTGGCGCTCCGCTCGGTCGTGCTCAGTGGAGCCTCTTCCGCACGGCCTCGAGGGGGCGTTCGACGACCTCCCACAGGACGACGCCGGCACCGATGCCCACGGCTGCGAGGACCAGCACGCGCAGGCCGAGGGGGAGCACGTCGAGGCGGTCCCCGATGGCGGCGTAGAGCACGAAGTGCACCAGGTAGATGCTGTAGCTCGCTTGCCCCACGACGACGACCGGACGCAGGGAGGACACACGGGTGAGGCGGTCCCGCCCGGCCTCCGTGCCGAGGAACCCGTAGAGGATGGCGATCGACGTCGCCAGGCTCTGCAACGCGTACCGGAGCGTGTCGCGGAACAGCGGGTCACGGATGGCCAGGCTGGCCAGGTAGAGGATCAGCGCGATGACCAGCACCCCGCTGTTGGCCAGCATCGCTCGAGCCCGGGGCAGGGCCTCGCTGTTCTGCTGCAGGTGGCGCAGCAGCAACGCAGCCAGGATGCCGAGTGCCAACCCGTCGGCTCGCGTGTCGAAGCCGTAGTAGATCCGCTCGCTGCTGACGTCCCCGAGCGCGAAGACCAGCCGAGCGACGTTTGCGTAGGCCACGATGGCAAGGCTCACGATCGTGAGCCAGAGCAGAGGGCGGCGGGCGCGGAGGATGAGCACCCAGATGAGTGCGAAGCCGATGTAGAACTGCTCCTCGATCGCAAGGCTCCACACCACGTTGCTGCCCGGCAGGATCTCGGGTGTGGCGCCGGTGGCCGGGTACCAGTTGTACGTGAACAGCAGCTGGGAGAGCAGCGCCTTCCAGTCGAGGCCGTGCACCGCCCCGTACGCGACCGCCGGGATGATGATCGTCAGCGCGAGGGGCGGAAGGATCTTCACGGCTCGGCGGGCGTAGAACCTGCCGACGTCGAAGGTGCTGGTGCCGCCCGCCTCGCGGAGCAGCGCCCACGTGATGATGAACCCGGAGATCGTGAAGAAGATGGTGACGCCGGAGCCTCCCGGGACGACGTGGCTGAGGCCGGCGTGGGCGAAGACGACGATCGTCACCGCGACGGCTCGCAGCGCGTCGATGTGAGCGAACCGCGACGGCTCGGTCCGCACCTGGGCGGTCGTCGAGGGCTCCGCAGCGGTCGTGTGCATCGCACTTCTTCGGGCGCGTCCGGGGCGGGCTTGAGCCGCAAGCCCGCGGTTCGTGAGGGCCCGCTTCCTGCCAGGCTGGCGGCGGTGCTTCGCCTCGGACTCCTCCTCGCCCTCCTCACCCTCGTCGGTGGCTGCGGCGACGACCGGTCTCCGGCATCCGCCTCGTCCGAGGCGGATGACGCAGAGGGCACGGACGATCCCAGCGGAGCCGCCGATCCAACGGCGGGACCGGCTGCGTCCTCGACGTCTTCGACATCCGCAGCCGGCTCGGGGGCTGGCCCGCAGCGGGTGGTCGTCGTCGGCGACTCCCTCACCGAGCAGGCCGACGAGGATGGTCGGCTCATCCAGACCCTCGAGGGGGCCGGCTACGAAGCCGAGGGTGGCGGCGTGAGCGGCCTCGACTTCGCCGGGGGCTACGAGCGTTGGCGCGAGCTCTCGGACCGGGACGTCGACGTCCTCGTCGTCGCACTGGGTACCAACGACGCAGAGGATGACGGTCCGGAGCGGGTGCGCTCCGTGCTCACCCCGTGGCTCGAAGAGGCCCAGGCTGCGTGCGTGGTGCTCGTCGGCGTCAACGAGACGACGGAGGCATGGGAGCTCGACGTGCGCGGCCCCGCGATCAACGCGGTGCTCGCCGATGTCGCCGCCGGCCGTGGAGATGCCCACGTCCAGCGGTGGGCCCCTGCATCGAACCTCCTCACGGACGACGGGATCCACCTCACGGACGCGGGCAGGGCCGCCTACCGGCGGGTGATCCTCGAGGGCGTCCTGAGGTGCTGACCGTCGCCTGCGCCCATGACGAGCGATGGCGCCGTTAGCATCCTGCGGCCGAGCGGGCGGTGGTGCGCCCGGCTGACCCGAAAGGGACGGACGGCGGCGTGCGACAGGCAGGGTGGACGACAGGGCGCGCGCGGCGCCGGCGAGGTGGGCGGTGACGTTCAACTCGCTGCAGTACGCCGCCTTCCTCCCGTGCGTCTTCCTCCTGTACTGGGCGCTCGGCCACCGCCAGCAGAACATCCTCCTGCTCGGCGGGTCGTACCTCTTCTACGGCACGTGGGACTGGCGGTTCCTCGGGTTGCTGCTCTTCTCCAGCGTCGTCGACTTCGTCATCGGCCGGCAGATGGGCCGCGCCGGCACGGACCGACACCGCCGCTCGCTCCTGCTCACGAGCCTCGTCGTGAACCTCGGCGTCCTCGGCTTCTTCAAGTACTTCAACTTCTTCGTCGACTCGGCGACCGAGCTCCTCGGGGCCGTGGGGCTGGCGCCGGCGACACCGGTGGTCGAGGTCCTCCTGCCGGTCGGGATCTCCTTCTACACGTTCCAGTCGCTCTCGTACACGATCGACGTGTACCGGCGGCGCCTGGAGCCCACCGAGAGCCTGCTCGACTTCTGCGCCTTCGTCGCCTTCTTCCCCCAGCTCGTCGCCGGCCCGATCGAGCGTGCCACCCACCTGCTGCCGGAGATCCAACGCACGCGACGACGGCCGCGCTGGTACCAGGTGCGCTCCGGCTGCGTGCTGATCCTGCTCGGGCTGTTCAAGAAGGTCGTGATCGCCGACGCGCTCGCTCCCGTCGTGAACGAGGCGTTCGCCCAGGGAGAGGCCGGCTCCGGGCACTGGCTCGCACTCCTCGTGGGCGCGTACGCCTTCGCCCTGCAGATCTATGGCGACTTCTCGGGCTACAGCGACATCGCACGGGGGAGCTCCCGCCTGTTCGGCATCGAGCTCATGAGGAACTTCGAGCAGCCGTACCTGTCGCGCAGCATCACCGAGTTCTGGCGGCGCTGGCACATCTCGCTCTCGAGCTGGCTGCGCGACTACCTGTACGTCCCGCTGGGCGGCAACCGGCGGGGGCCCCGCCGGACGTCGATCAACCTGGCGCTCACCATGCTCCTCGGCGGGCTCTGGCACGGCGCGGCATGGACCTTCGTCGCCTGGGGGGCCCTCCACGGGCTGTACCTGATGGTCGACCGCTGGACCGGGCGGGAGCGTCCTGACGTCGACCGCCCGGTGGGGGCCGGTGACCTGGCCTCGATCCTGTGGACGTTCCACCTGGTGTGCCTCGCCTGGGTGTTCTTCCGGGCCGGGTCGATCGGTGGGGCCTTCTCGTACGTGCTGCGGATCCTGACCTTCGGCAGCGGGTCGGTCGTCCTCGGCTCGGTCCTGCTCGTCGGCCTGGCCGCGCTGGCGGTCATCGCAGTTGACCTCGGGCAGCGCACCAGCGGCCACCACGACGTCGTCCTCCGCTGGCCGGAGCTGCGCCGGGGTCTCGTCTACGGGGTCGCCGTGGCCGGCATCGTCCTGTTCTCGGGCGGCTCGCCCGTCCCCTTCATCTACTTCCAGTTCTGAGGAGCGCCCCCGCATGACGACGTCCGTGGACGACCTCGGCGCCTCCGAGGTGCTCGCCATGCCCGAGCCCCGCCGACGACGCCGGGGGGCCCGGGTGCTGTGCGCCGTCGTCCTGGTCCTCCTCGTCGTCGAGCTCGTCGCCCGCCTCCTCGAGCCCCAGCTCTCGCCGGCCGCCCGGTGGAACCACGCCGTCCCCGGAGACCACCTCGAGAACGTCGAACGGCTGTCGGCGGCGGGCGGGGTGGACGTGCTGGTCGTCGGCTCCTCCTCCGTCGGATCCGGTGTCGACCCCGACCAGCTCGCAGACGACACCCGAGTGAGGCGTGGCGCCTACAACCTCTGGATGAACGGGCCGTCGGCCCAGAGCATCGAGCTCCTCACGTCCCGCTTCGCCATGCCCGCCCTGTCGCCCCAGGTCCTGGTCGTCGCCGTCAGCAGCCGCGAGCTGAACGACGTGGGGAGGTCCCAGCGGGATCACGTCGAGGTCCTGCGGACGTCGAGCGCCGGCCGGACCCTGCTGACGGGTGAGGGTCCCGTGGCCCGGCTCGAGCGGTGGATCACACGCGCCTCCGCGCTCGTCCGGACCCGTCAGGAGCTGCGTCAACCGAGCCGCGTGCTCGACGTCCTGCTGGGCAGGCGGGAGCGGTCGGCGATCGGCCCCCGGGGCATGGACACCGAGAGGGTCGACCAGACGCTCGAGATCCTGCCTGCCCACGTCGAGCAGGAACGGGAGGCGCTGCGCCCCTTCGCCGTCGGCGGTGCCGAGCTGGAGGCGCTGGCGGAGCTCGTGGACGCAGCCCAGGCGCGGGGCATCGAGGTCGTCCTCGTCGACATGCCGGTCCTCGAGGAGGTGTACGTCCCGTACCACCAGCGGGGGGTGGAGGACGACAGGCGGTACCGGGCCGTGCTCGCCTCGTTCGCCGAGGCACAGGACGTCGAGCTCGTGCAGGCACGGGAGCTCGACTGGGACGAGGACCTCTTCGCCGACGAGAACCACCTCAACGGGAAGGGTGCCCGACGGCTGACCGGTCTCGTCGGCGACGCCATCGACCGCTGACACCGGCTCGGACGCAGCGACTCGACCGCTCCACAGTCGGACCCATGCTCAGGGCGCCGTCGGGATCTCGACCTCCTCCACCGCCGGGGCCACGGGCTCTGGGCTGCGGCTCAGGCCGTTCCGCACGGCCATCGAGACGAGCGCCAGGTAGACGAGCTCTGAGAGCAGCGTGGTGGCCACCGCCGCCTTCACGCCGTGGTACGGGATGAGGACGAGGTTGAGCACGATGTTGACGGCTGCCGCCACCACCACGCAGGCCGTTCGGGTCGACTGCCGTCCGGCCCCGGTGAGTGCGTCCGAGGGGAGGCTCTCGAGGGTCCGGAGCAGCGGGAGGCCCGCCAGCACCATGAGCAGGGGGACCGACGGGCGGTACTCCTCACCCACGACCAGGGGCACGAGCGGTGCGA
Organism: uncultured Acidimicrobiales bacterium; assembly: GCA_902805555.1. Classification (GTDB taxonomy): domain Bacteria; phylum Actinomycetota; class Acidimicrobiia; order Acidimicrobiales; family CADCSY01; genus CADCSY01. The sequence continues at coordinate 6,453 of CADCSY010000084.1, forward strand.
CGACGACGAGCGCGACCCCGGCGAAGACGCCGTAGGCCACCATCGGCACGGCCAGCTTGCGGGCGAAGGCAGCGGTCGCCCTGAGGCCACCTGTCTCGCCGATCGCGAAGAAGCGGGGGAACGTGGCGTGGAGGACGGCCGTCACCGGGAGCGCTGCCATCGTCGAGAGCCGGTAGGCGACGCCGTACACCCCGGCGTCCGCCGCGAAGCCGTTGCGGACGAGCAACGTCTTGTCGGAGTCGGTCATGAGGATGATGCCGGCGCTGTTCACGCTGTAGCTCAGACCGGCCCGGGCCCGTGCCAACAGCCCGTGGCCGCCGAGGACCGGGCGGCCGTAGCGACGTGCGGCCCAGCCGAACTGCAGGAGCGTGGCGACCACCGAGAAGGCTGCGTACAGCGCCGCCCACTGCACCGGGTCGCTGCCGCCGAGCAGCGCGAACACCACGACCGCACCGAGCTTGGCGCCGCTGTTGACCACCGCCACGGCGGCGACGGCCCGGGCGCTGTCGATGGCGAAGAGCAGCGCGGCCAGGCAACCGGTCGCGCCCAGGCAGAAGATGTCGGCGATGGCGAGCCCGACGATGAGCTCGACGGGCACCTGCGGGAGGAGGAACGGGTGCAGTCCCACGAGGAGGAGGAGCCCGACGGACGACCCGAGCCCGACCGTGGCCAGCCCCGCTCCGAGTGCTTGCGCCGGTCTCCGGCCGAGACCGGCCACGTCCCGGGTGACGAGCGCCTCGGCGCCGAGCATGGCGATCGGTGAGGTCGCCAGGATCAGCGCCCAGGCGCCGGCGATCACGCCGTAGTCGGCGGGGCCGAGCGACCGGGCGAGCAGCAGGAAGTTGGCCGTCCCGGCCACGAGGCCGGCCACCTGCGCGACCAGCGAGTAGCCGCCGAGTCGGGCGCTGCTGCGGCCGGGCAGGGCGTCGAGTCGTCGTCGGAGCCAGCTCACCGCCGTACCCGGACCTTCCCGAGCTGCTGGAGGAGCTCGAGGTGGGCGAGGGCGGCGGAGGCGACGTCGTACCGTTCGGCGACGACGGCCGCTCCTGCCGCGGCACGCTCGACGAGGTCGTCGGGGTCGCGCAGGTGGCGGCCGATGACCCGGGCCAGCGCAGCCACGTCCTCCACCGGGAAGAGCGCCCCGTAGCGGCCCCCCTCGAGGATCTCCTCGGGTCCCTCGCACTGCGACGCCGCCACCGGGACCCCGAGTGCGAGCGCCTCGAGCAGCGTGAGCGTCAGTCCCTCGTAGCGGCTGGGGAGGACGAACAGGTCGGCTCGAGCCAGGACGGGCCACGGGTTCGAGGCGAAGCCGGTGAACGTGACGGTCCCCTCCACGCCGAGCTCGCGGGCGAGCGACTGCAGCGCAGCCCGTCTGGGGCCCTCGCCGACCACCACCACCGAGTGGGGCGTCGCGCCGTCGGCCAGCGCCTGCGCGTGCGCCCGTACGAGCACGTCGAAGCCCTTCTCGTCGTTCAACCGCCCGCAGCCGACCACCAGCGGCCCCTCGGGCAGCGGGACCTCGGGCGGCGACGAGGCCGACCGCCTGACCAGCTCGGCATCGATCCCGTTCCGGACCGTGTGCACCCGTTCGGGACGGGGGCTCGACGCCCGTGTGGCCACCGCGAGGGCGTCGGACACGCAGACGACGAGGTCGGCTCCGGCCACCGCCTCCCTCATCGAGTCCCGGTACCTGGGCTCGACGTGCTCGGCCATCGCCTTCTCCTGCCAGGAGTGCATGGTGACCGCCAGCGGTCGCCGCGCCGCTCGCGCCGCCTTCGCAGCCACCACCACGCCGAACTGCATCTCCCGGCCTGACAGCACCGCGTCTGATCGGCGTGCCAGCCACCACACCTTGAGGAGCCCGAGCGCGTAGACGTAGCGGAAGCGCCTCGTCCGCTTCGTGACGAAGCGGATCTCGACGCCGGCGGGGATCGGCACCCACTCCCGCTCCTCCTTCCGCTCGAGGACGACCACCACGACCCGGGCGCCGAGCTCGCCCCACCTGACAGCCCGCTGGAGGTCCACCCGGATGGCACCGCTGTCCTCGAGGTCGGGCTCGACGAGCACGACCTTCAACCCGACGGCGGCCGGCCGGCTGCGGTCCGGGTCGCTCCACTCGTGGGCGCCCCCGCCCTCCGCCTCTCCCACCAGGCTCACGGGGCGCCGGTCCGCGCCAGGCGCTCGTCGCCGTGGCCAGGGGCGCCGCCGAGCGCCGGGATCCACGTCCGTGCGTTCGACGAGTAGACGCGGCGCAGCACATCCTCCGGCAGGCCGAGGCCGTAGGCGGCCCACCGCCCCTGCGGGGGGACGGGGTCGGGCGAGTAGGGGAAGTACTCGTCCTCCGTCTCGAGGATCCGGTACCAGATGCGGGCTCGCTCGACGTCCATCGGGAAGATGTCGGTGCCCCACAGCGCCCGGTCGGCGTGGCGCTCCAGGAACGCCCGTGCGGCGCGTGGCTGGCGGGCGAGCTCGCCCTCGCGAGCCGAGAGGTCGACCGCCAGGTTCGGGTGCTCGTCGAGCAGCCGGCTGACCGCTCCGAGGTCGTCGGGGGAGTTGGCGACGTGGGCTGCGATGAACCGGGTGCCGGGGTGGGCCGACAGGACCGCCTCGAGGGAGGCCAGCAGGCGGGCGTGCGACGGGACGGGCTTGCCGTGCCAGATCCACTCGGGGTGACGCAGCATCTCCTCGAGTCGCTCGTTGTGGCGATCCGGTGGCGCGAAGAACGTCGGCGGGTCGGAGACGTGGATGAGCACGGGAAGCCCGAGCTCGCCGGCCGCGGCCCAGACGTCGGCCACCCGGGGGTCGTCGGGGAGCAGGAGCCTGCCCGTACCGTCACGGACGACCAGGCCGAGGTCCTTCCACACCTTGACGCCGGCTGCTCCGGCGGCTGCGGACCGCTCGAGCTGGTCCACCCACCGCTGCGGCGCGCGCGGATCCTCGGCCAGCGCGTCCCACTCGACGTGGCAGAACGTCACGAAGCGCTTGGGATGGGCGCGGTCGTAGCGATCGAGGTTGGCCTCGAGCTCGGTCCCCCAGCGGCCGTCGAGGTTCACCACGGCCTGGATCCCGAGCTCGTCGAGCTGGTCGCGCAGGCGCACGACGTCTCGGACCATCCAGTCCCGCCCGCCCAGCAGCCATCGACCGAGGTGGTTGTGGGCGTCGATGGCGGGCACCGACGGTCGCAGGACGTGGTGCTCCGTCGACCGCACGGAGGATCGTGGCGCGTAGGTCGCGAGCGGCTGGCGGGCCAGGCGCACCCGTCCCACCGCCGTGCGGCCCCGTCGGGCGACCGCACGCCTGGCGCGCCTCGCGAACGCGCCCACTGCCTCGGCTGGCATCGCATCTCCTCGTCTGGACGACATCCTGGCAGCCGCCACGCAGTGGTCGTATAGGTTGCCCGGGCCGGTGCCACCGGCCGCGACAGGAGGCACGAGCGGGCGCCTTGACTTCACTCTATGTCACGGTGCGCCACGCTCTGCACCCGGTCGCACTCCGAGCGAGACGCCTGCGGCGGCCGTTCGCGCTCCACGTCCTCGGCCGGACGTCTCCCCTGAGCCCCCACTTCGGGGTGGAGCGGGGTTCCCCCCTCGACCGCCACTACATCGACCAGTTCGTGGCCGCGCACGCAGGCGACATCAAGGGACGGGCCCTCGAGTTCCAGAGCGACCGCTACCTCGCCGAGCACGGGGGTGCGGTCGACACCTACGACATCGTCGACCGCTTCGGGTCCGAGGGGGCCACGATCGTGACCGACCTGGCCACCGACACGCTCATCCCGACCGCGTCCTACGACTGCGCGATCGTCACGCAGGTCCTCCACTACGTCTACGACGTGCACGCAGCCGTGCGGACCCTGCACCGGGTGCTGAAGCCGGGCGGCGTCCTCCTCGTGACCGTCCCCGCCATCAGCCGCATCATGGTCGACGTCGAGCCGGGCGGGGGGCAGGACTACGACGACTACTGGCGCTTCACCCCGGGATCGTGCACCCGTCTGTTCCAGGACGTGTTCGGTGAGGGCGCCAGCGAGGTGCACGGCTACGGCAACGTGCTGACCTCCATGGCCTTCCTGACCGGGGTGAGCCGCGAGGAGCTCTCGCTCCGCCAGCTCGAGCACCGGGACCCGTACTTCCCGATGTTGCTGGCGGTGCGTGCCGTGAAGTCCTGAGGGAGCGCCGGCATCGATAGCGTTGCTGCGTGACGAGGGCGGCGGGGGAGCGGCCGTGACGCCGTGGTACGAGCAGCTGCAGGTCAAGGTCGCCATCGTGCTCGGCTCGGTGGTGCTCCTGGTCGTGGTGCTGGTGCTCGACCCCGGAAGCGACCCGGTGGACGTCACCTCGACCTCGGAGCGGCGGGCCGGTGAGACCTCGGCGGTCGACGAGGACGACGCAGGTGGCGCGGACGAGCGGAGCCCCCGCCCGGCGACCTCGGATGCCGACGGCGTGGACGCCCCGGCTGCGGACGCCGCCGAGGGTGCCGGCGGACCGCCCACCACGGCGGCCGGCGCCTCACCCTCCGGGCGCAGCTCGACGACCTCGACGACCGGCGCGCAGGACCGACGTGGCTCCACCACCTCGACCCAGGCGCGCCGGGCCGATCCGAGCGGGACGACCTCGGCCCGGCCCGATGCCGAGGAGGGGACCGGGGCCGACGCGAGGACCGGTCGCACGTCCGCAGGCGGCGGCGGGGAGCGGCTGCGTGAGCCGGTGGCGGACCCGCCGCCCACCACCTCGAGGCCCACCACCACGACGAGGCCCACCACCACGACGAGGCCCACCACCACGACGAGGCCCACCACCACGACGAGGCCGACCACCACCACGACGGCGGCGCCAGCGTCCACCACGTCGACGACGACGGCACCGACCACCACCTCGACGACGGCACCGGCCACCACGTCGACGTCGACGACCGCATCCACCACGCCGACGACCGCCTCCACGACGCCGAGCGTGAGGAGGCCTGCGACGGGTCCGGCCACCCCCGGGCCGGGGACGACGCCCTCGTCCTCGGCGGCGACCACGACCGTCCCGCCCTCGGTGGTCGAGCGGCCGGCGACGTCGATCGTCGGGACCGGTGCGCCGTGACACCACTCCCGAGCGACGAGGTCTGCTGAAGCCGGACCGTCCGGTCAGGAGGACGGTGCGGCGCCGGCTTCGAGCAGCGGATCGGCCGGGTCGCCGCTCTCCGTCGACCTGCCCTCGGCCTTGATCTGGCGGCGCTCCTCGCGGGTGCGCTTCGTCGGCCGCCGGTCGCCGTGATCCGGCGGCGCCTCTCCGTCGGCCGCAGGCGCCGGTGGGGTCAGCACGGGGGCAGGAGGCACGTCCGCCGGCCCGCTCGGCGGGACCAGGGGGGTCGCCGGCACGTGTGCCGGCGGTGCGGCAGGTGCCTGCGGCCCCGGCCCGGGGGCCGGCCGACCCCGAGGGACGGTGGTCGTGGGCTCGGTCGTCCGCTCGGTGACCGTCGTCGAGGTGCTGGTCGTGGCCGCTCCGGTCGTCGCAGACGATCCTGTCTCGAGGGTCGCCGGCGCGCGCCCTGTCGGGGTGTCGGACGAGGAGGTCGGGGTTGCTGCCGGCTGGGTGCCGGCGAGCGGTCCGCCCTGTGCCGAGGGCTCGGCTGCGAGGGCGCCCAGGGCCTCTCCGGGGACCGCGTCGAGCTGTGGGTCCGACGGTCCGGGCCGATCCGCACCGCTGGTGGTGCCGGAGAGGGACGGGCCCGGTCCTGCACCCCCTGCCGTCCCTGACGCAGCCCGGGTCGTCGACGACCCGGAGGCGACCTGGTCCTGGCTCGACGAGGCGACGGCGACGGCGCCGGCGCCGAGCTGGGGGCGCGGCACCTCGAGCCCGACGGTGCCGAGGACCGACCTGGCCATGACCTGCGCCCGAGGGGGCAGCACCCCGGCGGCCGCCAGCCCGGTGCTGCTCGCCAGCGCCACGGCCACGATCGAGGCGGGCAGCATCCAGCGCAGGGGCTCGATCACCCGGCGCTCGAGGCCGGGCTCGCGGGTGCTCCTGTCGTCCCCGCCCTGGCGCAGCCTGGGCCCCAGCGCCGACGCGACGACCACGCCCGTCCCCATCCAGACGGCCGCGAAGGCGACGAGGACGAGGGCGATGTTCACGAAGCCGCCCTCACCTCGCCCGGGCCCTGGTCGCCCGATGCCTCACGACGCCCCCCGGCTCGAGAGCACGGCGGGGACTGTCTGGGCGAGGATGGCGAGGTCGGTGGAGAGGGACCAGTTGTCGACGTAGTACAGGTCGAGGCGGACGTAGTCGTCCCACGATGAGGCGCTGCGCCCGTTGACCTGCCACATGCCGGTCATGCCGGGCTTGACCCGGAGCCGCTCGTGGAGCTCCGGCAGCCATCCCTCGACCTCGCTGGGGATGGCGGGGCGGGGGCCGACGAGGCTCATGTCGCCGCGGATCACGTTCCACAGCTGCGGGAGCTCGTCGATGGACGAACGCCGGAGCAGGGCCCCCACGCGGGTGACGCGAGGGTCGGCGCTGATCTTGAACAGTGGGCCGTCGGCCTCGTTCAGGTCGCGGAGGTCGATCACCAGCTCCTCGGCATCCTCCACCATCGTCCGGAACTTGACGACCTTGAACGGCTTGCCGTTGCGACCGACCCTGACCTGGCGGAACAGCACCGGCCCCGGGGAGTCGACCCGCACGGCGACGGCTGCGACGAGCATGAGCAGGCTGGCCCCCGCCAGGCACAGCGCCGCCACCGACACGTCGAAGGCCCGCTTGGCCGACGTGCGCCACCCGCTGCGGTGCACAGGCTCGACGTAGACGACGGGGAAGCGGCCGAAGGGGCGGACGGTGAGGCGCGACGAGGCCACGTCCCGCAAGGCGGAGGAGAGCTCGACGTGGATGCCGTCGTTGGTCAGCTCCCGCACGAGCCGGTTCGAGATGTCGAGGGTGGTCGCAGTGGCGGCCACGATGACGCCCACCGCCTCGACATCCCGCACCACCCGCCTGGTGTCGGCGATGCGCCCGAGGACCTGGCCGGCGATGCCGGGGTCCACCCGCTCGGGGTCGAGGTCGGTCACGAACCCGGCCAGCCGGTACCCGAGGTCGGGCTCGCTGCTCATCAGGGCTGCGAGCTCTCGAGCCTCGTGGTTGACACCGACGACCACGACCGGCCGCAGCAGCCCGCCCGCCCGGCGCAGCCGTCTGAAGAGGCGGCGGGCGACCTCGCGCTCCACTGCGACGAGCACGAACGCGATCAGCCCGGTGAGGACGAGCCAGACGCGCGATGCCGGAGCCTGGAGGGCGAAGCCGATGGCGGCCATGCAGAACACGCTGAGCACCAGGGCCCGCCCCACTCGGCGGAGCTCCTCAGGCCTGCGGACGAGGTACCTGGCGCTGTAGAGGCGGTGCCTGCTGAAGGCCAGCAGCCAGATCGGCAGCGACGAGGCGCCGAGCATCGCGCTGGCGGGGGCGTCGAGCTCGACCGAGGAGCCGCGCAGGGCGAAGGCGACCACCATGGCGAGCACCACGGCGGTCAGGTCGGCGCCCGCCAGCATGAGCTTGGGCGCCATGCGCCTGACCTCCGCGATCCGGCTCGTGCTCGTCTTCCGTGCCACGTCCACCACCGTCGGAGTGCGTCGAGCGAGTGAGAGGGCGTGCGCCCCACCTGGCTGCTCCAGGTCGCAGCGCTGCGGCTGCCTCCGCCCACTCTATGTGGTGGCCGGTGCGTGGACCGCACGCACCGCAAACGGCTCGCGGGCACTCGCGGAGAGACCACTACCCTCCGACGTCGTGCCCGAGTCCTTCCAGGCCCCGATCGGCACTCGCGACGTGCTGCCGCCCGAGTCGGCCCGCTGGCAGGCGCTGGTGGCGGGGTTCGCCGGCCTGGCCGGCCGGGCGGGCTACGGCCTCGTCCAGGGACCGGTCTTCGAGGACCTCGGGGTGTTCCAGAAGGTCGGCGCCAGCACCGACGTCGTCCGCAAGGAGATGTACGACTTCGAGGACAAGGGCGGGCGGCGGCTGGCGTTGCGCCCCGAGGGGACGGCGGGGGTGGTGCGGGCCTTCATCCAGCACCGCCCGACCACGCCCTGGAAGGTCTGGTACGCCGCGCCGAACTTCCGCTACGAGCGGCCGCAGGCGGGCCGGTACCGCCAGCACCACCAGCTGGGCGTCGAGGCGCTCGGCAGCGACGACCCCGACCTCGACGTCGAGGTCGTCAGCATCGCTGCCGACCTCTACGCCTCCATCGGGCTGCGCCGGGTCGAGCTCGGCCTGAACTCGCTCGGCGACGCCACCTGCCGGCCCCGCTACCGGGCCGCGCTGGTCGAGCACCTGGCGGCCAGGGCCGGCGACCTGTGCGACGAGCACCGCACCCGCTGGGAGGAGAACCCGCTCAGGGTGCTCGACTGCAAGCGAGCGCCGTGCGCAGCCGCCACCGCCGACGCCCCGGTCATGATCGACCACCTCTGCGACCCGTGCGCCGCCGCCTTCGAGCGCGTCCAGGTCGGGCTGCGGGCGCTGGACATCGGCTTCGTCGTCCGCCCCCGCCTCGTGCGGGGCCTCGACTACTACCGCCGCACCACCTTCGAGTTCGCGGCGACCGCCCTCGAGGGCGCGCAGGACGCCGTCGGTGGGGGAGGGCGCTACGACGGGCTCGCCGAGCTGCTCGGCGGCCCCCCCACGCCGGGGATCGGCTTCGGCGTCGGCATCGAGCGGATCCTCCTCGCGTGCGACGCCGAGGGTGCCTTCCCGACCCCGGCCGCCACCGTCGACGCCTTCGTCGTCGACGTCACGGGCGGGGACGCTGCTCGCGACCTCACCGCCCTGCTGCGACGTTCGGGCATCGCCGTCGACCGCGCCTTCGGCGGCCGTTCGATGAAGGCGCAGATGAAGCTGGCCGACCGGTCGGGGGCGGCGGTGGCGGTGCTCGTCGGCGAGGCCGAGCTGTCGGCGGGCACGGTCACGATCAGGCGGATGGCCGAGGGTGGCGGGCAGGCCCAGAGCGCGCGTGACGACGTCGTGGCGGGCGTGCGTCGAGCGCTGGCCGAGGCGGCGCCGCGATGACCGAGGAAGGCGCCTCCGGGGCAACCGGGATGCGCACCGACCGGTGCGGCGAGCTGCGGCTGGGGGACGCCGGTCGCCTGGTCGCGATCTGCGGGTGGGTGGCGCGCCGGCGTGAGCACGGCGAGCACCTCGCCTTCCTCGACGTCCGCGACCACACGGGCGTGGTCCAGTGCGTCGTGCACAGCGGGGTCGAGGTCCGCAACGAGTTCGTGGTGCGGGTGACGGGGACGGTCCGGGCCCGCCCCGAGGGCACCGCCAACGCCGAGCTGGCGACGGGGGAGGTCGAGGTCGGCGACTGCGAGGTCGAGGTCCTCAACCCCGCCGAGCCGCCTCCGTTCCCTGTCACCGACCGGGTCGACGCCGACGAGGGGCTCAGGCTCCGCCACCGCTCCGTCGACCTCAGACGGGACCGCATGCAGCGCAACCTCCGCATCCGTGGAGCGGTCAACCGGGCGCTGCGGGCGGCCATGGACCGGCAGGGCTTCACCGAGGTGGAGACGCCGATGCTGTGGGTGCCCACCCCCGAGGGCAGCCGCGAGTTCGTCGTGCCCGCCCGCCTGAAGCCGGGGTCGTTCTACGCCCTCCCGCAGAGCCCCCAGATCGCCAAGCAGCTGCTCATGGTCGGCGGGGTGGACCGCTACTTCCAGATCGCCCGCTGCCTGCGCGACGAGGACCTGCGGGCCGACCGCCAGTTCGAGTTCATGCAGCTCGACATCGAGGCCAGCTTCGTCACCCAGGACGACGTCCTCGGCTTCGTGTCAGCGGCGGTGCTCGACGCCGCCGAGGCGGCCACCGGGACCCGTCCCGAGGAGATCCCCCGCCTCACCTGGACCGACGCCATGGAGCGCTTCGGGACCGACAAGCCCGACCTGCGCTTCGCCCTGGAGCTCGTCGAGCTCACGCCGGTGTTCGCCGGCACCGGCTTCAACGCCTTCAAGGCGCCGTGCGTCAAGGGGATCCTCGTGCCGGGCGGGGCGGCGGAGCACGGCCGAGGCCGCCTCGACGCACTGACCGACCGGGCCAAGCAGCTCGGCGCCAAGGGCCTCGTGTGGCTCAAGGTGGGCGACGGCGGCACCGTGGACTCGCCGGTTGCGAAGTTCCTCTCCGACGAGGAGCGGGCGGCCACCGTGGCCGCACTCGGCGCCTCGCCCGGCGACCTCGCCCTCCTCGTCGCCGATGAGCGCCCGAGGGTGCTCTCGGTCCTCGGCACCCTGCGCAACGACCTCGGCCGCCCCCCCGTGTCGGAGGGCCCGTACCGCTACGTGTGGATCACGGAGTTCCCGTTGTTCGAGGGCACCGACGACGCCGGCAACCCCGTCGCCGCCCACCACGCGTTCACCATGCCCCACCCCGACGACCTCGACCTGCTGGCCACCGACCCGCTGTCCGTCCGCTCGCAGTCGTACGACCTCGTCCTGAACGGCTGGGAGCTCGGGTCGGGCTCCATCCGGATCCACCAGGCCGACGTCCAGGCCAAGGTGTTCGACACCCTCGGCATCGACGCCGAGGAGGCGGAGGCGCGCTTCGGCTTCCTGCTCGGCGCCTTCCGCTACGGTGCCCCGCCCCACGGCGGCTTCGCCGTCGGCATCGACCGCCTGGTGGCGATCCTCGCCGGCGAGGACAACATCCGCGAGGTCATCGCCTTCCCGAAGACGCAGTCCGGCGCCGACCCGCTGACCGAGGCTCCGGGGCCGGTGCCCGACCGGCTCCTCGGCGAGCTCGGGATCCGGGTGCTGCCACCTCGCGCCTGACCGGTCCCTCAACCTCCCCGGTGGGCCCGGTCGAGGATCCCCTCGAGGTCGTCGACGAGGCTGCGGAGCTGGCCGACGTAGCTGCGTCGGGCCCGGACGACCCCGCCGCCTGCGCCGAGGCCGGCCGACGGCAGGCTCAACAGGAGGGGATCGGGGTCGACGCCGGTCACCATGGCCGCAGCGACGAGCCCGGCGGTCGCCCCTGCGGCGGTCAAGCCCGCCACCGACCAGCCGAGGTCGCGGCGCCGCTCGGTGGGGTCGGCCTCGATGCGCACGGTCGAGTCGGCCCCCTCGCAGGCCACGGTGGTCACGACGACGGTGGTGACGCCCTGGAGCACGAGCCGGTGGCGGAAGTCCACCCGTCGGGCCACCCGGGCCTGGATGTCGTCACGGGCCACCCAGACGCTGCGCTCGTCCTGCCCCCGCACCCGCCGGAACCACTGCCGCTCGAGCGCCTGCTCGACCGTC
>CADCSY010000085.1 GCA_902805555.1 uncultured Acidimicrobiales bacterium
CGGTGGCCCTCGGCCTGCAGCGGCGCGATCACGTCGTTCCAGCCGGACGACTCGGCGTACGCGCCGTGGACGAGGACGATGGTGGCGGTCATGGGTGGCTCCTCTGCCGGGGTCGGCCGGGCCCGCCGCCAGCGGCCGATGGCCACCGGTGGCGTTCCTCGGCTCGTCGTTCGTGGGACCCCATCGTCCCCCTCGCGCCTCCTCGCTCGCATCACGCACCCGCGCACATCCTCCGCCGGTGCGCTCAGCCGTCACCCGTCACCCGTCACCCGTCGGCCAGGGCTTGTGGCAGGTGTCGGCGAGAGCTCACCCCCAGCTTGCGGTACACCGTCCGCAGGTGGTGGTCGACCGTCCACCGGCTGAGGAAGAGCGTCGCTGCGATCTCGGGGTTCGTGTCGCCGCGCGAGGCGAGCAGTGCGATCTGGTGCTCCTGTGGCGTCAGCTCCTGGCCCGTGTCCACGGTGCGTCGCCGGGCCCGCTCGCCCGTGGCCGCCAGCTCGACGTGCGCCCGCTCGGCGAGTGCACCTGCGCCCATGCGGACGAAAAGCTCGTGCGCAGCGCGCAGCTGCACCCGCGCATCGGTGCGCCGCCGCCGCCGCCGCAGCCACTCGCCGTACAGCAGGCGGGTGCGGGCCAGCTGCAGGTCCCCACGGCAGCGCTCGCAGTGCTCGATCGACTCTCGGTAGAGGGCCTCGGCCGCCGCGCCGTCGGCGAGCAACGCCCGGCACCGGGCCAGCGAACCGAGCGAGGCGTGCGTGCCGCTCGACACGGCCGACGGCGCATACGACCGCAGCGCCACCTCGGCCGCATCGGGACGGCCGCAGCGCACCGCCGCCTCGATGAGGTCAGGGAAGGCGACCATGCTCAGGAACGGGTTGTCGACGTAGTCCTTCGTCGAGACGCGGAACGCCGCCTCGTACTTCCCCAGCCCCAGCTCGAGCACCGCGAGGGCGTACTCGACGAACGTGAGGATCCAGCCGTGGCCGCTCCTCGTCCCGTGCTCGCTGAGCGCCGCCGCCTCGCGTCGGGTCACCTCCTCCTTCCCCCTCCACGCCGACACGACCAGCTCACCGACATCGGCGGGCCGTCCGATCGCCTGCATGATCTCGGCGCGCTCGGCGAAGCTCGCCCGGGCGTCGTCGACCGACCCGGCGAGCAGCTCGGACATCCCCAGGAACACGAGCCCGATCGAGAGCCACACCGCCGCGCCCTGCTCCCGAGCCGCGCCGACGAGGCGGGTCCCGAAGGTGTGGAGCGCCTCGTCGTCACCGATGGCACCGGCCGCCCAGCAGCCGACGGCGAGCCACATCATCCCCTCGGTCGTCACCGGCTCGGCCGAGTCCCTCAGCGCGGCGATGGCGAGCTGGAGCGGTGAGACCGCCGCTGCCGCGCCGTCCAGGAACAACGTCGCGTAGCCGTCGAGGAAGAGGTCGCCGACGGTCGGATCGGCCCCGGGTGGCAGCGGCATGGCGCGGGCCAGGCGGCTGACGTCCTGCTCGCTCTCACCGGGTGTGGTGAAGCGACCCGTGACCCGTGCTGCAGCCAGGGCCTCCAGCAGCGTGGCTCGGGCGAGGCGGCGGTCCAGGGGGTCGAGCGCCCGGGCTGCGTCCATCAGGACGTACGCCGTGCCGGCCGCCTCACCCAGGGCGTAGCCGATCGAGCCTCGGAGGCGGCGGGCGCGGCCGTGGTGGGACGGGTCGGGGTGCTCGGCGACCTGGTCGAGCAGCGCGAGGGCCCGGGGCAGGGACCCGCCGGCCAGGTGAGCCTCCACCGCTGCGAGCAGGCGATCCTTGCGCCGGGCGTCGTCCGGGGTCAGCTCGGCGGCCCGCGCCAGGAGCAGCCCGGCGGTCGAGTGGCCACCGCGGATCCGGCCACGGTCGGCGGCCTGCTCGAGCGCCGTGGCGACGGCCTCGTCGCGGCCGACCGTGGCGGCGGCGAGGTGCCACGCCCGGCGGTCGGGGTCGCGCGCCCGGTCCGTCACAGCCGCCAGCGCCTCGTGGGTCCGCCGGCGGTCGGCCTCGGACGCGCCCCGGTACACCGCCGACCGGATGAGCGGGTGCCGGAAGCGGGCCTCGGGATCCCGGACGAAGAGGCCTCCTGCGATGGCCGGGAGGGCGTCCTCGGGTGCGCAGCCGAGGCGGGCGGCGGCCGCGTCCACGACGGCTGCGTCACCGGACGGCTCCGCCGAAGCGGCGAGCAGCCACGCCTGCGTCTTCGGTCCGAGGGCGGCGACCTGGCGGAGGAAGTGCGCCTCCAGCCTCCCGCTCAGCGGCAGGGGGTCGGGGGAGACGTCGCGTCCCGACAGCTCCTGGACGGTCAGCCCTGCGACGAGCTCGATGATCCCGAGCGGTGACCGGTGCGTCTCCTCCATGATGCGCCGAGCGACGTCGCGGTCGACCACGCTGCCCACCGTGAGCCGCAGCAGCTCGGCGGCGGCGTCGTCGGGGAGGCCGCCGACGACGACGTCCGGGATCCCGGACAACGACCCGCCGTCGTCGAAGCCGAGGCGGGCGCCGAGGACGAGGGCGATCCGGTCCGCGAACAACCGCCGCCCGAGGAGCCCGAGCGCAGCCAGGGACTCCTGGTCGAGCCACTGCACGTCGTCGACGACGCACAGCAGCGGGAGGTCGGTCGCAGCGTCGGCCAGGAGGGAGAGGGTGGCGAGCCCGACCCGGAAGCGATCGGGCGGGGGTGCAGGCGCCAGGCCGAACGCCGCCTCGATGGCATCGCGCTGCGGGATCGGCAGCTCGGTGACCCGGGGCAGGAACGGGAGGAGCAGCCGGTGCAGGCCTGCGAAGGCGAGGTCCATCTCGGACTCCACACCTCGCACCCGGGCGACGCAGAAGTCCGGCGCCGACGTGACGGCGTACTCCAGCAGGGAGGTCTTGCCGACGCCCGGATCGCCGCGCACGACCAGCACGCCGCTCAACCCGCTGCGCGCCGCCTCCAGCACGCCGTCCAGCGCCTCGCGCTCGTCACGCCGGTCGAGCAGACGCACCTCGGGGACCCTATGCGCCGGGCGGCGCTTCGGCCCTGGACTCCGAGCACACAGGGGGAAGACGACGTTAGGGTGCCGTCGTGCGCATCCTCCGCCTCTCCTCCGTGACCGCCGCCACCCTCGTGACGGCCGGCCTCCTGACCCTCGGCTCGGGCCCCGCGGCCGCAGAGCCCCAGCCCCTGGTGGCCTCGGCTCGGGGAGCCGAGGAGGTGCCCGGGCCGGGTGATCCCGACGGGGCCGCCGAAGGCTCCTTCACCGTCGATGCCGCGACCGGGGAGCTGTGCTACCTGGTGGCCGCCGACGGGATCGAGCCGGCCACAGCCATGCACATCCACGAGGCTCCCCGAGGGGTGGCCGGGCCGGTGGTGGTCACCCTCGACCAGACACGGATCAACGCCGACACCGAGACCTGCTTGGCCGTCGACACGGCCCTCGCGACCGACATCCTCGCCGACCCGGCGGGCTACTACCTCAACATCCACACGTCGACGTACCCGCAGGGGGCCGTCCGGGGGCAGCTCGAGGTCCCGGTGGTCGAGGAGGTGCGGCTGACCGCCGCCGCCGACGGCAGGCAGGAGGTCCCCGGGCCGGGTGACCCCGACGGCACCGCCGCAGGTGACTTCGCCCTCCGAGGCGACGACCAGCTCTGCTACCGGGTGCAGGCGACGAACATCACCCTGCCGCTCAACGGCATGCACATCCACCGGGGCGCGGCCGGCGTCGCCGGCCCCATCGTCGTGACCCTGGACCCAACGGCGGTCAACTCGAGCACCGAGACCTGCACCGAGGTCGATCCCGCGCTCCTGGACGAGATCGCTGCGAACCCGGGCGGCTTCTACCTCAACCTGCACAACGCCGACTTCCCCCAGGGAGCGGTCCGCGGCCAGCTGGCAGTGCCCGGCACCCCGGCGCCCACCACGAGCACCACGGCCGCACCCACCACCACCTCGACCGTGCGGCTGCCCACGCGGGTGAACGCCGGCAGCGGCGGCGAGGCGGCAGACGGCGGCGCACCGGGGCTCGGCCTCGTGCTGCTCAGCGGTGGACTGGTGCTGGCCGCCGGCTCGGCGCTGGTCTGGCGGCGCCGGGGAGCCTGACGCTCAGGCAGGGTCAGCGAAGACGACCACGTTGTCGGCGTAGTGCCGGCTGGCCCGGTCGAAGTCGCCCCCACAGGTGATGAGCACCAGGCGCTCGGCACCGTCCTGTGCGAAGACCTCCTCGGTCGGCAGGCGGTCCTTCGGGTAGCGGGCGGTCGCCGTCACCTCGTAGCGGTGCGTCGACCCGTCGGGCGCCGTCAGCTCGACGGGATCGCCGACACCCATGCTCCCGAGCCGGAAGAAGGCACCGGGACCGTCGCGGGCGGTGTCGACGTGGCCATCGACCACCACGCTGCCCGAACCGCCTCCCGGGCGGGCGCCGTCGGCCCACCACCCGACCGTCGAGGCGTCGGGTGGCACCTCGAGCTCGCCATCCGGGCGGACCCGGACCTCGACGACCGCTGCCTCGACGCCCAGGGTGTCGAGGCGGAGGCGGCCGGCGGCGGTGATGACGGGTGGTGTCGCGGCCGGGAGGTCCTCCGGCGGCGCAGGCGGCGCAGGCGGTGGCGGCGGTGGCGTCGGTGGTGGCGGGTCGGGTTGCGAGGTGGAGGTCGTGGTGCCCGGTGATGCTCCGGCGGAGGTCGAGGTGGCGGCCGGAGCCTCGCGACGAGGCGCGGTGGCGAGAGGGGGTGGGGTCGGTCGCCCTCCTCCGTCGGCTGCGGCCATCCACCCGCCAGCCGCCGCGGTCCCCAGCCCCAGGACGATCCCGGTGATCGCCCTGCGACGGCCCACCTTCCGCTGGCCCTCCCGCCTGGTCGTCGCTCCTCGGTCGATGCCCGAGTGTCGCACGTCCAGGCACTTCCTGGTCCCGGGCCGGTGCCGCTGCGTCTGCGTGCCTCCTGCTCCCGTCTGCCCCGGCTGGGTCGCGGCGCGGCATCAGTAGGGTCGGCCGATGCTGCCCGCGGAGATGCCCGAGCTCCCCGTCACCGCTGCGATCGGTGAACGCCCTCCCTTCGGTGCCATGGAGCACCTCGACGCCGCCCGGCTCCGTGCCGAGCAGGAACGGACGCTCGCATCGCCTCGTCGCCGGGCGTCGCTCAGCGCCCGCCTCCTCTTCTCGGTGATGGACCTCCTGTACGGCGAGGAGCGCACCCTGCCGAAGTTCAGGGTGCTCGAGCTGGTGGCTCGGGTCCCGTACCAGGCGTGGGAGAACGTCGCCTACGTGGCCATGACGCACACGTCTCGGGAGCACGGCTTCGCACGCCGCATCTTCGACAAGGTGCGGGTCAGCCGCTTCGAGCAGGACAACGAGCAGTGGCACCTGCTGATCCTCGAGGAGCTCGTCTCGCGCCAGCCGGAGCACCTCGGCTTCGTCCGCCACCGGATCGTCCCCCAGCTCCTCGCCTTCGCCTACTACCAGCTCTCCTGGTTCATGTACGCCGTCCGGCCGTCGTGGAGCTACCGGCTCAACGCCGACTTCGAGGACCACGCCGAGCACGAGTACGCGCACCTCGTCGCCGAGCACCCCGAGTGGGAGGACGTCCCCTACGACGGCTCCTTCACGGGTGACTACGGGCGGTACGACTCGCTCGCCGACCTGTTCCGCCAGATCGGCTACGACGAGCGGCTCCACAAGCTCGAGAGCGAGGGCCGCATCGCCGCGCCCCGCTTCGCCTGAGGAAGCGTGGCGCCGGGGCGGCGCGCCTTCGTTCGTCCGCCTCCGCAGCCCAGTCGGAGGTGGCGAGACTCGTGTCCTCGTCGGCCTCCGCCGTGGAGCGCCTTGCCGTCACACCCGGGCGGTACCGGTGGGCATGTGGGTGCAGGAGGTCGCGGACGCCATCGCCATCGTGGGGAGCAGCCGCTACGGGCACGCCATCTTCGAGATCGCCGGCACCCCCTACTACGTCCAGATCGACCTGGGCGAGCCTGTCGACGCCTGGGTCGACGAGGAGGAGCTCGGCTTCGAGGACCGGCACCTCGTCGTCGAGGCACGGTCGAACAACTACCTGTACGAAGAGGATGAGCGTCTCACGGACGAGCAGGGAGCGGCGCTCGAGCGGCTCGGCTGGCTGCTCCCCGGTAGCCCGTGCGACACCCGTTGTGGCTGTGGCGACGAGCACCGCAACTGGTTCCGCTACGCCACCGTCGATGGGATCGATGCGACCGGGGCCGCACTGGTGGCGGTGGTGCTCGCCACGTTCGGCGTCTACGGCGCCGGCGAGGACGTCGAGGTCGACGTCTCCTACGACTGCAGCGCCGGCAAGGCAGGCACTCCGTACTGCGACTGACGTCGTCGGGTCCGGGCCCAGGGAGGGCGGGGGTGCTGTCGACGGCGACGCATCGCCGAGCCGCATCGCCGAGCCGCATCGCCTGAAGCTGCAGCCGACGGGGGAAGGTGCTGGGAGGCGGGTCGCAGGCCTCGCCGGGGTCGGGGACCGAGGTGGAGCGGGGTGTGGTCGTCACCGAGCGTGCGAGGAGCTGAGGGCGGTCCCGGAGCGGTCGATCCGACGGCTCGTCGAGGCGGGGACGCGCGGCCGCCGTTCAGGGCCGACATCGAGGGCCTCCGGGCGGTCGCCGTGCTCGGCGTGGTCTCGTACCACGCCGGCATCCTGGACGGCGGGTTCGTCGGGGTCGACGTCTTCTTCGTGATCTCCGGCTTCCTCGTGACCGGCCTGCTCTGGGCGGAGCTCGAACGCGACGGTCGGATCGACCTCGGCTCCTTCTACGCTCGTCGGGCCCGCCGGCTGCTCCCTGCTGCGGTCCTGGTGCTCGTCGTCACCGTCGGGCTCTCCGTCGTCGTGCTGAGCCCGCTCGCCGCCCGTTCGGCCGTGGACGACGCCGTGGCAGCGGCGCTGTACGTCGGCAACCTCCGCTTCGCCGCCGTCGGCTCCGACTACCTCGCGGGCACGGCGGCCGAGTCGCCCGTGCTGCACTACTGGTCGCTCGGCGTCGAGGAGCAGCTCTACGTGCTCTGGCCGCTCGTGGTGGTCGCCGCCGCGCTGAGGTGGCGACCGTCGCACCACCCTCCCGCCCGGGCGGTTGCCGCCTGGCTCCTCGGCGCAGGGGGCGCAGCATCACTGGCACTCTCGGTGCACCTGACCGAGACCAGCCCGCCGTGGGCCTTCTACTCGCTGCCCCCGCGTGCGTGGGAGTTCGTGGTGGGGGCCATCGTGGCTCTGGGCGCAGGCGGGATCGCGAGGGTGGTGCCAACGGCTGCGGCACCCGCCCTGTCGCTGGCTGGGCTCAGTGCCATCGCGTGGTCCGCCGCCACCTACGGCGCCTCCACCCCCTTCCCCGGCCTGGCTGCCACGGTGCCGGTGCTCGGGACGGCAGCGGTGCTGGCCGCCGGTGGCGTCAGCTCCGGGCACGGCGTGTCGGGCCTCCTGGGGCGCCGGGTGCCCCGGCTGCTGGGACGGCTCTCGTACACGTGGTACCTCTGGCACTGGCCCCTGCTCGTCCTGGGCGACCGGGCCTGGGGGCCGCTCGGGTGGGTCGAGACGGGGGCCATCCTGCTCTGGGCCCTCGGGCTGGCGTGGCTCACGTCCCGGGTCGTGGAGCAGCCGCTGCGACGTGCAGGGCGCCTCACAGCGAGGCCGGCGCAGACCCTGCTCGGCGGGGTCGGCCTCACCGCTGTGGCCCTCGCGGTTGCGGTCGTCGCAGCGGCGACGCTTCCCGACCTCACCGGGGGACGGGCCGTCACCACGCCCGCCCTCGCCGTGGAGAAGGGGGCGCAGGCGCCGGCCGGCACGTCACCGCCGGCGACCAGGGCGACCAGCACCACCACGACGCTGTCCCCCGTGCAGCTCGCCTCGGCAGCGGTGGCGCCAGCGGTGGCCGGAGGGACGGCCCAGGACGAGGTCCCCTCCAACCTCGACCCGCCCTTGGCCAGGGCGGCCGGAGACAAGGCGCGGCCGTTCCTCGACGGTTGCCACCAGAGCTGGACCGGCACGGCGACGTCGGGCTGCTCCTACGGCGCCCCGAGCGGGGCCACGACGATCGTTCTCTTCGGCGACTCGCACGCCACCCACTGGTTCCCGCCGCTCGAGCAGCTCGCGACGGCGCGCGGGTGGCGGCTCTTGTCCCTGACGAAGACGACGTGCCCGCCCGTCGCGCTCTCCATCTTCAGCCCGGTCCTCGCCCGTCCCTTCCGGGAGTGCGACGAGTGGCGGCGCGAGGCGGTGGCGAGGATGCGCGCCGAGGGACCGGTGCTGGTCGTGTTCGGGCTCGCCCGCCACTACGGCCCGGAGTACCGCTTCGACGTCCTCGGCCCGGTGTGGCCACAGACGCTCGCAGAGCAGGTCCGACTGGTGCGAGAGGCAGGCCCGGAGGTCCTGGTCCTCGGTCCGGTTCCGAAGCCGTCGACCTCGATGCCGCAGTGCCTGTCCGAGCACCTCACGGATGCCGTCACCTGCGTCCAGTCCGAGGAGGGGACCGTGCAGCGGCCCCTGGTCGATGCCGAGCGGCGTGCCGTGGAGTCCGCCGGCGGTGCCTACGTGGATGTGACGCCCTGGTTCTGCGAGGACCGCCTGTGCGCAGGGATGGTGGGGAACCTCCTCGTGTACCGGGACGACAACCACCTGACCACGACGTACGCGCGCTGGCTGGCACCGGCGGTGACGGCGGCGGTGGACGCCGCCCTCGCTGCCGGGTGATCGAGCGGGAAAGCGGGCGCCGGGCGCGAACCAAGGCGCCCCCGAGCCCTCCGACCAGGGCACGTTCCCGGTCAGGTGCCGGTGGGGATGGTGGCGGGATGAGCGATGCAGTAGCAGGCGATGCGGTCTCGAAGCTGCCCGATGCAGCGCCCGAGGATCCCGCCACCCACGCAGAGGCGCAGTCGGCCGGCGAGGTGCAGTCCTCCGAGGAGGACGTCGGCGGCCGGCTCGGGGAGTCCGGACCCGATGACGAACGCACCGCCTGAGCGGGAGGCCCCAGCGTGGCGGAGGTGAAGCTGAAGGCGATCGCCGATCAGGTGGTCGTGGTCATGGGTGCATCCAGCGGGATCGGCCGCGAGGCGGCCCGACGGTTCGCACAGCGCGGTGCCAGGGTGGTGGTGTCTGCTCGGAGCGCGCCCGGGCTGGACTCGCTGGTGGCGGAGATCGAGGCAGGTGGTGGGCAGGCGGTTGCGCACCCGGCTGACGTGAGCGAGTTCGCGCAGGTGGAGGCGGTCGCCCGGCGGGCCATCACGGCCTTCGGGCGGATGGACACGTGGGTCCACCTCGCCGGCGTCACGGTCTTCGGTCCGTTCCAGGCGCTCGAGCCCGACGAGTTCCGGCGCGTGATCGACGTGAACCTGGTCGGACAGGCGAACGGTGCCCTGGCGGCGCTGCCCCACCTGCGAGCCGGTGGTGGCGGCGCACTGATCCACATCTCGTCGATGCTGGGGAACGCCGCGTTCCCGTTGCAGGCGGCCTACAACGCGTCGAAGCACGGACTCAACGGGATGATCGACACGATGCGCCTCGACCTGGCGCACGAGGGCATCCCCGTCAGCGTCACCAACATCATGCCGGGGACGATCAACACCCCCTTCTTCGACAAGGCGCGGGCCAAGGTCGGTGTCGTCCCGACCGGCCCCCCGCCGGTCTACGAGGCAGCGGTCGTGGCAGACGCCATCCTGCGGGCGGCGGAGGAACCGCTCGGAGACGTCGTCGTCGGGGGCGCAGCCAAGGTCCAGGTCGTGCTCAGCCGCATGGTCCCGCAGGTGGCTGACGTCATGGCCCGGGTGGTGGGCGCCGCCGCCCAGCGCACCGACGAGCAGCTCCCGGTCCGGCCGGGGAACCTGTTCGAGCCCGTCGTCGGGCACGACACGGTCGCTGGGCACTTCGACGTCACCCGGGGCACGAGCGGGTGGACCTGGCTCGCCACGCACCCCCCGCCCGTCGTGACGGCGGCGGGGAGGGCCCTGCGCCGGGCAGCGGACGCCGCCGGTCGCCGGCTGGCGAAGGACGGTCCTGCGCCGCCCCAGGAGCAGCCGGCCGCCTCGGTCGAGGGGCCCTGACCCACCTCACGCCATGCCGGAAGCCGGAAGGCTCGAGGTCGGTCCTCCGGACCCGGCTGATCGTCGTCGTGGCACGGTCGAACAACTACCTGTACGAAGAGGATGAGCGTCTCACGGACGAGCAGGGAGCGGCGCTCGAGCGGCTCGGCTGGATGAGACAGGCCGCTCTCACGCTGCGTCGCGGAGACCGAGGAACGGGAGCGCTCCGAGAGCGCCGTACCGCTCGTCCGCCTCGACGAGCCCGTGCAGGCGGCGTCGTGTGCGCGAGACGATCTGGCGGACGTTGTCAGGCTCGAGCCCGACGGCCCTGGCGACGGTGTGGGAGGGGGACGGGTCACCCTGCGCCTGCTGCACCGCGAAGACGAGGACCACCCGCAGGTCGCGGTCGGACGTGACGGACGTCAAGGCGTCGAGGAGGAGGCCGACGAGCGGCTCTCGTCGAGCGATCCTCGCCAGCGCCACCTCGTCGGGGAGGTCCTCGAGGTCGCCGGCGTGGATGTCGGTGGGGCTGTCGCCCCGCTCCTCGTCGAACGGCGAGGCGTACTGGCCGACGTAGGCCGACACGATCGCTGCGACCCTGCGGTGCGCCCACACCCAGGGCAGGGCACCGCCGTCGGCGGTCCAGGAGGTGGAGATCGGCAGCAGCGCCATGCAGACGTCGAGGGCGAGGGCGTCGAGGTCCTCCCTCGTCAGGTGGGCAGCGTTCAGGTTGCGGGCGATCCTGGCGACGCTCCCTCGCACCGCGTCCCCGAGCTCCACGTACATCTCGAAGGCCGCCGCCTGGTCCCCCTCCGACATCCGGCCCATCAGGGCCGCCACCGCACTTCGCTGTTGACCGTCCACTGGTCGCCTCCCTCGTCGGCAACGAACTGAGGGCAGCGTGACAAGCGCCTGTAGCAGCAACGCCTGGGCATCCACCACCGAGGCGGGCGTTCCTGCTACAGGCGCCTGCGAGTGTCCGGAGTGACGACAGGACGTCGTCGGATCGCTCCCCGAGGAGACCTCATGGACCGAAGGACAGCTCGAGTGCAGCACCCGAGTGGCCGCACCCTGCACCTGCTCGACGTCGAGAACCTGGCCGGCGGCACGGCTGGCGGTGTGGCCGCCGTGGCACCGTCGCTGGCCGCCTACCGCTCGACCATCACCGTCGCCTGTGCCGACCACGTCGTCCTCGGCACGGGCCCCACGTTCGCCTGCGCCACCGCCGACGGCTGGCCCGGTGCCCGCCTCCGGGTGGGCCACGGCGTCGACGGTGCCGACCACGCCCTGCTCGACGACGTCGACGCCGACTTCACCGCTGGCCACTACAGCCGGGTGGTGGTCGGGAGCGGCGACCACATCTTCTGCGGTCTCGTCTGCGAGCTCCGCAGCAGAGGTCTCGTCGTGCTCGTCGTCGCCCGGGCCGAGTCGGTCAGCCGGGATCTGCGCCGCCTCGCCCCCTTCCGTCCGCTCGCCAGGATCGAGCCGGTGGCGCTCGCGGCGTGACGCCGCTCGGCTACGTGGCGGGACCCGCGGGCTGATCCGCACCGTCCGCAGCCGGCACGGCTTCCAGCACGTACGCCGCCAGCAGCCGCCTGGCGACGGCGGTGCCGAGGTCGCGCAGCTCCGGTGGCTCGAGCACCTCGGCGCCCGGGCCGACCCGCAGCAGCAGCCGCTCGAGCCATGCCGTGCCGAGCAGTCGGACGTGGACGATGAGGCGTCCGTCGACCTCCTCCCACTCGAGCGGGTACGCCTCGACCACCCAGCGGGCCGAGACCGGGAGCCGGAGGACGACGTGGACGGCGTCGTCCCCGGGATCGAAGATGCCCTCGGGCGGGGGGGCCCGCACCGGTTCGAAGCGCTCTCCCGTCTCCTCCAGCTGCTGGATGCGGTCGACTCGGAAGCGACGCACGCCTCCGCGCAGGTGGCAGTGTGCTGCGAGGTACCAGCGCCCCCGACGCTGGAACGCGACGTGGGGCTCGACCACGCGGTCGGTGACGCCGTCGCGCCAGGCGGCGTAGTAGCGGATCTGCAGGGCCCGGCCGTCTTCGACGGCACGCCGGACGTCGGCGAGGTACGTCGGCGACTGGAGGTCCACCGCGAGCCCCCTCCCGTCGCCGAGCACGGTCTGCAGCTTGCGCAGGGCGCGAGCGAGCGGACCGTCCGGTTCGGCGCCGGGCACGCCGAGGAGGGCCTGGCCGGCGGTGAGGAGGGTGAAGCCCTCCGCAGCGGTGAGCCGGGGTGGCCTCGAGAGGTACGGCTGGGGGAACGCCACGACGTCGTCCTCGTCGAGCGTGACCTCGACCAGGCAGCCGCCGGTGTAGGGCGGCACGCCGAGCATGCCCATGAGCAGGACGTCCGCCTCGGCCTGGTTCCGGGTGATGCCGAAGGCGGCCGCGAGCTCGCCGACGGGCACGCGCTGGCGGGCGGTCAGCCACGGGACCATGACGAGCAACCGGTTGAGCCGCTCGGTGGCGGGGGCCGGGGGCATCAGGCCTCGTCTCCCGCCATGGCCGCCAGCCACCCGGTGACGACGGTGACGACCTCGGGCGGCTCGAGGACCCGAGCGTGGTCGAGGAAGCCGAACAGCCACGAGCGGAGCCCCTCCGGGTTCAGGACCGGGATGGCGACCACGACGCTGCCGTCCGCCCGCCGCTCGCGCACCGCCTCCTCGCCGACCTCCCGGACCACGCGTGGCGCCACCACGAGGTCGGCCTCGATCAGCGCCTCGGTCGCCTCACCCGGGGCCAGCGCGTAGGGCTGCACCGGCAGTGCCCTCTGGAGGTCGTATGAGGGCGGCACCGTGAAAGCGTCCGGCTCGCCCTGGTCGACCTCACCGGTGATGCGGTCGATGCGGAAGCTCCGGGCTGCACCACGGGTGCGGTCGTGGCCGACGAGGTACCAGAAGGCGTCCCGGCACAGCAGACCGTACGGCTCGAGGCGACGATCGACGCCGTCGTAGGCGAAGTGCAGCAGACGCCTGGCCCGGACCGCCTCGTACAGCTCGGGCAGGCGGGGGTCCGCCGGGAGGGCGACGATGGCCGGGCCGTCGGCGCCGGTCGCGCCCACCTTCAGCAAGGCGTCGTCAGGGTCGTCACCCTCCAGGCGCACTGCGCTCGCCGCCAGGTTCAGCGCCACGGACTCGGCCTCGTCGAGGTCGAGCTCCGGCAGGTAGTGGCTGGCTGCGTCGATGAAGTAGCGGGCGTCTGCACCGGTGCCGACGGTGCGGACGTCGAAGCCCTCGCTGCGGAGGTCACGCTTGTCCCGCTCGAACTGCACGCGGGCCACCTCGGTCCCGGGCGGGTACCCCGGCACCTCGGAGACGATGGAGCTCAGCCGTACGGGCTCGGAGGTGTTGAGCAGCAGCGCCATGAGGTTCGCCAGCCGCTCGACCTTCTCGACAGCCATCCCCACCAAGCGTGACACGTCTCGCCTCATGAGGGCGGGCGAACATGCCGACGGAGTCACGACGAGCACGTGCATCGATGTGCCCGGCGCCGTGCCGGCAAGGGGGAGGTCCGACGATGAGACGACGCGACAGGCTGATCGGTCTCGCACTCATGTGCGCAGTGGTGATGGCTCCGGCGACGGTCGGCGCCGAGGAGACGAGTGGCGAGCTCAGCGCTGCCGTGACCCCGCGTGCTGGCAAGGGGTACTGGATGCTCGGGTCCGACGCGCAGGTGTGGGCCTTCGGCGAGGCGCCGCACCGAGGTCAACCGGCCGACTACTACGGCTCGTACCCGGACTGCTCGAGCGGCCAGCTGTACGCGTACGGGTTCTGCGACCACGCCGTCGACCTCGAGCCCACGCCGACGGGTGACGGGTACTGGGTGCTCGACACGACCGGCTTCACCTGGAGCTTCGGTGACGCCCTGTCGACAGACCCGGTCGACGTCTCCTACGGCGTCCCGGCGGTCGGGATGGCGTCGACCCGCTCCGGTGGGGGCCTGTGGGTGTTCGACGCCGCCGGCTGCGTCACCGAGCTGGGTGATGCACGGTTCTACGGCTCCACCTGCAGCAGCAGGCTGAACGCCCCGGTGGTCGAGGGAGCGGTGACACCCGGCGGAGGCGGCTACGTGCTGCTCGCCGAGGACGGCGGCATCTTCACCTTCGGGGACGCCCGCTTCTACGGGTCGACGGGCGGGATCCGCTTGAACCGGCCGGTGGTCGGCATGGCCTACACGCCGACGGGCGACGGCTACTGGCTCGTTGCGTCTGACGGGGGCATCTTCGCCTTCGGCGACGCTGGCTTCCACGGGTCCATGGGCGGCAGGAGGCTGAACCGACCGGTGACCGGCATCGTCCCGTCCCCGACGGGCAACGGCTACCACCTGGTCGCCGAGGACGGGGGCATCTTCTCCTTCGGCGACACCACGTTCTACGGCTCCCTGGGTGCGTCGCCGCCGTACTGGCCCATCGTGGATGCGGCGGTGCTGCCGTAGGTGCCCGGAGTCCACGGCGGTCGAGCTGACGCGGCCGACGACCTTCCTCTCCGTGCCCCGTCACACCGGGCGCGTACCTGGAGGTCGTGGAAACCCGCCCCTCGCCACTTGGCGCCGCCAGTCCCAGCCCGCACCAGCGAAGTCGGTCGACCCGTGAACCCGACGCCCTCCTCCGGGACCACGTCGTCGTCCCGCCTGGCTTGTTCCCCTCGCGAACCCTTCCTTCGCCAGCGCGTGCGGAAGCCTGATCCGGGTTCTGGTCCCACGGGTGGGCGGCGCCGTCATCGTCGCGCAGTCGGCCTCGCCTGATGGCCAGGTCGACTGAGGTGGACTGGGAGCGCTCGTTCGCCGGCTACCTCCTCTACATGGAGGACCTGGCAGGCTCGATCGGTGGCTCGTACGGCCTCGCCACCAGCGTGGCCGCAGGCGTGCACGACGCGGTGCTGCGTCGGCTGGCGGCCGCCAGCACCAGCCGGCGTCCTCCGGACGCCGGTCGCGCCGCAGGCCTCGAGGAGGCGCTGGCCCGGTCGTGGTCGCACCTGTCCAGAGCACACGCAGAGGTGTCCGATCCCACTGAGTTCGACGGCGAGGCGAACGCGATCCTGCCGACCATCGTGATGAACGGCGTGGTCGCCGCCGCCCAGGCGCTGGCCGTGGTCACGCACCGGCCCTCACCGCTGGGAGGTCCCGCCGCGGTCGTCCTCCTCCGTCCCGTGGTCGAGTCCGGCGCCCTTCCCGCACCCTGGGGGACCACGTGCTCGGGGTGTCCGCAGACGGGGACCCAGGCGTTCGAGGGCCTCGAGCGCGAGCCGCGAACGGTCGACGTGCACGCCAGGGCCGACCCGTCATCGAGCGAGGACCGCCTGGCCATGTTCCTCCGGACCACCCGGGCACAGCGGCTCGAGCAGTCCTATGCCGAGGCCCGCCTGGAGGGGCTCGAGCCTGGGCGCTCCCGCCGGAACGTCTCCCGCGCCGAGAAGCAGGCCATCGCCGACACCGTCGAGCCGACCACCTTCTTCGACATCCTGTGGCGGACACGCGTGGAGTCCTTCACCGACGGCGTCGACCGCTTCGTGGTCGGCGCCACCGACGAGGTCGATGCCAGGCGCTTCGCCGAGGCGCTCGTCATCGTCGCCGACGCCACGGTCGCCGCCATCGAGGCCGTCGTCGCCGCCACCGTGGGTGTCGCCCTGCTGGCGGACATGACCGAGGGCCTCCTCGACCGGAGCGGCATCCCCATCTGGAGCCGACTCGGCCACCACGCCTCGTCGTTCCGTGCGCTCACCGCCTCCCGTTAGGGGGGGGCCTGGGAGCGACGGCCAGCGGGGCGGGGCCTCCCAGCGCCATCGGCCTGAGGGCGCTCAGTCCTGGTAGCGATCGACGTACTCGTCCGACGTGATCATCGGGTCCCTGAAGAGGGAGCTGTCGAGCTGGACGAACCGATCGGGGCGCCGCAGGAGCCGCTGCCACACGTCGCTGACGCAGTCACCCAGCCTCCGGTGCGCCGGTTGGAGGGATTGCCGGTAGCCGAGGTTGCGCTCCGGCAGGACGTGCACGACTCGGACGCGATCTGCTCCGTGGGCGTGCGCCTTCTCGAGCTCGTGGGCGAGGAGCTGCTGCCGCACGAGCTGGTAGAAGGGCTCCTGCAGCAGGTCGGAGAAGGCGAGCAGCTTGCTGTCCACCGGGCTGTCGGCTGCTTCGAGCGCCCGTCCGTAGCGGCCCCAGCGGACCTCATCCGCCTTGGGAGCAGGCTTCCGCCGGCCGTAGACCTCGGTGTACTTCCACTCGAGGAGCACCAGCTCGACGAGGCCCTCCGTCGTCCGGTGCAGGAAGGCGGCGTCGACGCTCGTGCAGTGTGCGCCGCGCATGCGGAGACCGCTCAACGGCGCCTCACCGAAGAAGTCGGCGGGTCCGATGTACTCGAACGTCAGGTAGCGCCCGGGTTCGATCTCGAGAACGTCCGCAGTGCCGAGCACCTCGCTGAAGGCTCGCACCAGTCGATCGGGCTCGACGACCATCTGGCCGAGGGCGTTGACGCACTGCACCTGGGATGAGAGGAGGTGGTTGCTCGGAGCACCGCCGCTGCCGTCATGCCAGGAGATGCGCAGCTCGGCGAAGAGATCGAGCGCGATCTGCCGCACCTCGGGGAGCAGCGATCGCTCGGCATGCTGGGCGGGCAGGCAGAAGTCGTACGGTGCTCGAAGATCCTCGGTGCCCTTGTCGCGATAGGGCGCCGGGAGCCTCGCCTCATCCGTGAGCGTGCCCGTGCGCTGCTTCCACGCAGCGGCGTGCGCACGCTCGGCATCTCGGAACGACGGAGCCTTCACCGCCTTCGGTCTCCCGGCCTGCCGGCCGACCGTCGTTCGATGACCGCCCGCTGCCTCCCGTTCTCCGGGCTTCGTCGCGACGCCTTCCTGGTGCCCGCTCGCAGGTCGATGAGCTTCGCCAGGACCTCGTCACAACGGGTGCCGCCGTCGGCGAGGAGGCAGCCGACCACCGTGCCGGTGCGCCCGATCCCACCCCAGCAGTGCAGGTAGGCGACACCACGTCCCTTCGCCTCGTCGATGATCTCCAGCACCTCGTCGTAGGCGTGGTCCGCCACCACGTGCTGGTCCGGGATCGGGAACCGGACGTGGCGCAGGTCGAGGCCACGTGCAGCGGCGACCTCATCGACCACGTGTGCGTACGGGCGCAGCTCACCGACCTCGGTGAGGTCGACGAAGGTCCTGACACCGGCGTCCCTCGTCGTGCTCCTGGCCGGGGCACTCCCCGGCGAGCAGCCGCCCGGGCTCGACCCACCACGCATGGATGAGGTCGTCGTGCCGCCAGGTCGTCTCGCTGACCACGCCTCCACCGGCGACGAAGAGCCGCTCGGCGAGCGCCTCGATGCGGTCGCAGAGGACCACCCTGCTGCGCCACGCCTGAGGGATCCCTCCGTTGCCCCAGCGTGCGCCGGCCAGCTGCCCGGCGATCGCCGCAGTGGTGTCTGCGTCGTCTCCGAGGTTCGCTGCGCGCAGGACGGCCTCCCT
>CADCSY010000086.1 GCA_902805555.1 uncultured Acidimicrobiales bacterium
TGCTCCCGCGGCCGCTCCGGCGGCCGCCGCTCCCGCCGCTGCGCCGGCGCTCGAGCAGGGCGCCGCCCCCGAGCCGCTGCGAGGGGCCGCGGCCCGCATCGTCCAGAACATGGAGGCGAGCCTCGGCGTCCCGACGGCGACGTCGTTCCGGGTGGTGCCGGCCAAGCTGCTCGAGGTCAACCGGAAGGTGATCAACGGCTACCTCGGCCGCACCCGCGGCGGCAAGGTGAGCTTCACCCACCTCATCGGCTACGCCATCGTCCAGGCGCTCGAGGCCATGCCGGTGATGAACGCGGCGTACGTCGAGGTCGGCGGCAAGCCCGGGGTGCTGCGCCACGAGCACGTCGGGATGGGCCTCGCCGTCGACGTCGAGAAGTCCGACGGCAGCCGCACCCTCCTCGTGCCGTGCATCAAGGAGGCCGACACCCTCGACTTCGCCCAGTTCCTCGCCGCCTACGAGGAGCTCATCCGGAAGGTGAAGTCGAACAAGGTCGGGGTCGACGACTTCGCCGGCACGACGATGAGCCTCACCAACCCCGGCACGATCGGGACCGTCCAGTCGGTGCCGAGGCTGATGCCAGGGCAGGGCCTCATCGTGGGCGTGGGCACGATCGACCACCCCGCCGAGTACCAGTCGGCCGATCCCCGGACGTTGGCGGACCTCGGCCTCTCCAAGGTCGTGACCATCACCTCGACCTACGACCACCGGATCATCCAGGGTGCGGAGTCGGGCCTGTTCCTCAAGCGGGTGCACGAGCTGCTGACCGGCGGCCACGGGTTCTACGAGAGCGTCTTCGCCTCGCTCGGCGTGCCCTACGAGCCGGTCCAGCTGCACCCCGACGTCAACCCGGTCGACCGCGAGTCGGCGATGATCCAGAAGCAGATGCACGTCGACACGGTGATCAACATGCACCGCGTGCGCGGCCACCTCATCGCCGACCTCGACCCCCTGCGGTGGAAGGAACCGCACATGCACACCGAGCTGGACCCGGCCACCTACGGGCTCACGGTGTGGGACCTCGACCGGGAGTTCTTCACCGGTGGCCTCGCCGGCAAGGACCGGCTGCCCCTCGGCGACATCCTCGGCATCCTGCGCGACGCCTACTGCCGCACCATCGGGGTCGAGTACATGCACATCCAGGACCCGGAGCAGAAGCGCTGGATCCAGGAGAACGTGGAGGGCGTCAAGCAGCACCTCGAGGACGACGAGCAGCGCCACATCCTCGGACGGCTGAACGCCGCCGAGGCGTTCGAGAAGTTCCTCGCCACCAAGTACGTGGGGGCCAAGCGCTTCGGGATCGAGGGGGCGGAGTCCACCATCCCCATGCTCGACGCGGTGCTCGACTCGGCGGCCGACGCCGGGCTGGACGGGGCGGTGATGGGCATGGCCCACCGGGGCCGGCTCAACGTGCTCTCCAACATCGTGGGCAAGAGCCACCAGCAGATCTTCCGGGAGTTCGAGGGCGCCGTCGACGAGGGGATGGTCCAGGGCTCCGGCGACGTGAAGTACCACCTGGGCGCCAAGGGGACGTTCACGAGCCGGCGGGGCAACCAGCTGGAGGTCGAGCTGGCCGCCAACCCGTCCCACCTCGAGGCGGTCGACCCGGTGGTCGAGGGCATGGTGCGGGCGATGCAGGACAAGATCGACCGGCCCGGGGCGTTCTCCGTCCTGCCCGTCCTCCTCCACGGCGACGCCGCCTTCGCTGGCCAGGGCGTGGTGGCCGAGACGCTGAACCTGTCGGACCTCAAGGGGTACCGCACCGGCGGGACCATCCACCTCGTGATCAACAACCAGCTCGGGTTCACGACCGCACCCGAGTTCGGGCGCTCCTCGCAGTACGCGACGGACGTGGCGAAGATGGTCCAGGCCCCGATCCTCCACGTCAACGGCGAGGACCCCGAGGCCTGCGTGCGGGTGTCCCGGCTGGCCTTCGCGTACCGGCAGGCGTTCAACAAGGACGTCGTGATCGACCTCGTCTGCTACCGCCGCTTCGGCCACAACGAGGCGGACGACCCGAGCTTCACCCAGCCGCTCATGTACCAGCGCATCGACGGGCGGCGCAGCGTGCGCAAGCTCTACGTGGAGTCGCTGGTCAAGCGCAACGACATCACCATCGAGGAGGCCGAGCAGGCGCTGAAGGACTTCTCGAGCCGGCTGCAGGGGGCGCTCGAGGAGACCCGGTCGCTCGTGCCCTCGCAACCGGTCCGGGCCGCCCGGCCGCCCCGGGCCCGGGGGGTGCTGCCCCACGTCGGCACCGGTGTCGACAGGGAGGTGCTCGACCGGGTGTTCACCGGCCTCAACCGGGCGCCGGAGGGCTTCGAGGTGCACCCCCGCCTGGCCAAGCAGCTCCTGACCAGGTCGAAGCTCTACGACGAGGGTGAGCTCGAGTGGGCCACCGCCGAGGCCCTCGCCTTCGGCTCGCTGCTGCTCGAGGGGCGCTCGATCCGCTTCTCCGGGCAGGACTCCCGGCGGGGGACCTTCTCCCACCGCCACGCCGTGCTCGTCGACCACCGGAGCGGGGTGGAGCACGCGCCGCTGGCCAACCTCGACCCGGCTCAGGGGAAGTTCTGGATCTACGACTCCCTGCTGAGCGAGTACGCCGTCCTCGGCTTCGAGTACGGCTACTCGGTCGTGCACAAGGACGCCCTCGTGCTCTGGGAGGCGCAGTTCGGGGACTTCATGAACGGCGCCCAGACGATCATCGACCAGTTCCTGTCGTCGGCCGAGGACAAGTGGGGCCAGACGTCGGGCCTGGTGCTGCTCCTGCCCCACGGCTACGACGGCCAGGGCCCGGAGCACTCGTCGGCCCGCATCGAGCGCTTCCTCACGCTGTGCGCCGAGGACAACATGCAGGTCGTCAACGCCACCACCGCCGCGCAGTACTTCCACCTGCTCCGGCGGCAGGCCACACGGGAGGTCCGCAAGCCGCTGATCGTGGCGGCGCCCAAGTACCTGCTGCGGGCCAAGGAGGCGCGGTCCCAGGTGGCCGCGCTGACCACCGGCAGCTTCGAGGAGGTGCTCGACGACGCCACGGTGGCCGACCCCGGGACCGTGCAGCGGATCATCCTGTGCTCCGGCAAGGTCGCCTACGACGCCATGAGGCGGCGGGACGAGACGGCAGCGCCCGTCGCCGTCGTGCGGGTCGAGCAGCTGTACCCGTGGCCCGAGGAGCAGCTCTCGGCGCTGTTCAGCCGCTACAGCTCGGCCTCGTCGGTGTGCTGGGTCCAGGAGGAGCCGGAGAACATGGGTCCGTGGCCGTTCGTGCACAACCGGCTGCACAAGCTGGCGCCAGGCAACCTCAAGCTCATCCACGCGAGCCGCACCGAGTCGGGCAGCCCCGCCACGGGCTCCGCCGCAGTGCACGCCCAGGAGCTCGAGGACCTGCTCGACGCCGCCTACGAGGGGCTCTGAACGTCTGGCCGACGGTTTGGTGGCGCCTGGTGCGGGATCCGCTGCGTGCGCCGGTGACGCAGGCGGCGGGGCTCAAGTGAGGTGTCGGGGGTGTCGATGAAGGCCGATGCTCTCGTGGCGGACCACCGGTGTGCCGATCCTCGCCCTCCTCGCGGTGGCGCTGCCGGTGCGCGGAGCCACCGCGGGCGCAGCCGACGCCTCGGCTGAGCCGGTCGTCGTCCGCTTCGACGGCGACGTGCAGCCCTCGCAGCAGGACGACGTGCTCGCCGATGCGGGCTACACCCTCGTCGACCGCCTCCCCGGCAGTGACTTCGCCCTCGCCGTGCCCGACGGGGGAGCCCAGGACCCCAGCCCACTCATCGACGACGTCGAGGCGACCGTCGCCTACCGGGCGTTCGGGGTCCCGGACGACCCCGCCTACCGCTTCCAGTGGCACCTTCCGGCCATCGGCGCAGCGTCGGCCCACGACGTGACCAAGGGCGCAGGGACGATCGTCGCGATCATCGACTCGGGGGTCGCCTACGAGACCTCTGGGCCCTACGTCCAGGCGCCCGACCTCGCCGGCACACGCTTCGTCCCCGGGTGGGACTTCGTCGACGGCGACGCCCACGCCAACGACGAGAACGGCCACGGCACCCACGTGACGGGGTCCGTGGCGCAGACCACCGGCAACGGCCTCGGTGCAGCCGGTGTGGCACCGAGCACGTCGATCATGCCGCTGCGGGTGCTCGACGCCGCCGGCTCCGGCACCGACTTCGCCGTCGCCCAGGCCATCCGCTTCGCCGCGGACAACGGCGCCACCGTGGCCAACCTGAGCCTCGGCGGCCAGGGCTCCTCGAGCGTCATGCGCGACGCCATCCGCTACGCGACCGGCAAGGGGACCGTCGTCGTCGCCGCCGCCGGGAACGACGGGCTGGGCGTGGTCAGCTACCCGGCGGCCGAACCGGAGGTCATCGCCGTGGGCGCCGTCCGCTTCGACCGGACCAGGCCCGCCTACGGGAACTACGGGTCCGCCCTCGACATCGTCGCGCCGGGCGGCGACTCCTCGGTCGACCAGAACCGCGACAGCTACGGCGACGGGATCCTGCAGCAGACCTTCCAGGCCGGCTTCAGCGACTTCTGCCTCTGCTTCATGCAGGGCACGTCGATGGCCACGCCCCAGGTGAGCGCCGTGGCTGCCCTCGTCGCCTCGCGTGGGGTCAGCGATCGCGCCGACATCGAACGGATCGTCCTCGAGAGCGCCAGCGACCTCGGTCCGCCCGGGTGGGACCAGCAGTACGGCAACGGCCTCGTGCAGGCGGGTGCCGCCGTGCGAGCCCCGCTCCCGTCCCAGCCACCGCCCGCGGAGCCGCCGCCCGTGGAGCCGTCACCCGTCGACCCGCCGTCCGAGCCCGTGACCACCGACCCCCCGCCGACGACGCCGGGACCGACCGACCCCCCGCCCAGCCAGCCGGGACCGACGCAGCCGGTGACCGGCGGTGGAACACCCCGGGGCATCGAGCTGGCGTGCCCGCCGGACGACACGCCGGCCTCGCCCTTCACCGACCTGGCGGGCAGCGTGCACGTCCCCGGGATCACGTGCGCCGCGTGGTGGGGGGTCGCCAACGGCCGGACGGCGACCACCTTCGAGCCGTCAGGCCCCGTCACCAGGGCGCAGCTGGCATCGTTCGTGGCCCGCACCCTCGAGGCCTCCGGCCTCGAGCTCCCGATCAGCCCGCCGGACGCCTTCGCCGATGACGGCGGGTCGGTCCACCAGCCGCGGATCAACCAGCTCGCAGCGCTGCGGGTCGTGCAGGGCCGCACCGACGGCACCTTCGCCCCCGAGGCAGTCGTGACACGGGCCGAGATGGCCACGTTCCTCGTCCGGGCCCACGACGTGCTGGCGGCTGCGCCGCTGCCGGCTGGTCCGGACCGCTTCGTCGACGACGACGCGTCGGTCCACGTCGGCAACATCGACAAGATCGCCGCAGCCGGCCTGGCGGGGGGCACCTCCGCCACCACCTATGCGCCGACGGCGGCCGTGCAGCGGGGACAGATGACGACGTTCCTGTCCCGCACGATCGACCTCTTCGTGGCGGACGGCGACACCGCTCCCCGTTGAGCCACTCGCCGTGACGGTGCCCGCCGGCCTCCCACCCGGCGCGAGGGAGGGCAGGTAGCGTCTCGGAACCGTGCCTGGAGCTTCGACGGCGGCCCGCCCGGTGGCCACCACCGCCCCGAGCCCGCCCCGCCGACGCCCCCATCCGGCGAGGCTGGCGACGGTCGTGATGGTTGCAGCGCTCACCCTCTGGCACGCCTCCGAGGCGTCCGAGCACCTGTTGACCGACCGCGACCCGGGTGTCTACAACACCGCCGCGCGCTGGGTCGCCCGTGAGGGCACGCTGCTCGTCGATCCCGCGGTCGGCCCCTTCGCCGACCGTCCCGGGCTGCGGTTCGAGGAGCAGGGTTGGCACCTCGACGAAGAGGGTCGGCTGGAACCGCAGTTCCTGCACCTGCTCCCGGCCGTCCTCGCGCTCGCCCACGTCGTCGGCGGTGACCGTCTGCTGCTCCTGGCCCCGGCTGCAGTCGCTGGTGGAGCACTGCTGGCCTTCGCCGCCTTCACCACGCGGCTCGTGCGCCCGTGGTGGGCGCTCGTCGCGGCGGCCGGCCTCGCGGCCACCCTCCCGTGGGTCCACCTGTCGCGGGACGCCTTCAGCGAGCCGCTCGCCGTCCTCCTCCTCTTCGGCGGCCTCACCCTGCTCTGGGACGCGTGCAGCAGCCGCAGCTGGCGGCGGGCGGGGGCCGCCGGCCTGGTGCTCGGGGGGGTCTCGATGGCTCGGGTCGAGGGCTTCGTGATCCTTCTGCCGCTCGTGGCCTCCGGGCTCGTCCTCCTGGCGGCGGCGCTGGGCCAGCCGGTGCGGGAGCGTCGCGCCACGCTCCGGATGCTCGGCGCGCTGGCCACGGGTTCGGCGGTCACCACCGCCCTCGCCGGCGCCGACCTCCTCGTCTACGGCACCTGGTACCTCCGCGACCTGGGCGGCCTCCTGACGCTGGTGGGCGCCGCCCTGGTGGCCGTGGTCGTGGCAGGTGCTGCCGCCTTGGTGCTGGCGTCCCGGGCACGTGACCGACGGGGGGAGACCAGCCCGTCTCCGGAGGACGGCCGGACGGGTCGGTCGGGGAGCTGGCAGGGCGCGCAGGTCCGGGGCTGGCTGGCTGCCGGAGCCGCGATCGCCATCCCGGCAGCGGCGTGGTTCGTGCGACCGGCGGTGAGCACCGTCACGGGGCCGCCGAACGCAGCGATCGCCGCCCTCGAGGGACAGGAGGGGCGCCTGGCCGAGGGGGTGCGGCGCTACAGCGAGCACTCGGTGCAGTGGCTCGGCTGGTACGTCGGCCCGTTGGCGCTCGCCCTCGGCTTCGTCGGGCTGGCGGTGGTGGTGCGGCGGCTCGTGGCCCACCGGCCCGTCGACCTGCGCCCGCTCCCGTTCGTCGCCGTGCTCGTGGTGGTGTCGAGCCTCTACCTCTGGCGGCCGTCGATCGTCCCCGACCACGTCTGGGCGATGCGCCGCTACACCATCGTGACCCTCCCCGGCCTCCTCCTGCTCGCCGCCCTGGCCGGCCAGGTGCTGGCCGACCGGTGGCGCCGGAGCGGGGGCAGGGCTGTCGCAGCCGCAGCTGCGTCCGCCGTCGCTGCCGCGGTGGTCGTGTTCCCGATCTCCACCGTGGTGCCCGTGGCCGAGGCGACCACCCAGGGGGGCATGCTCGAGGCGGTCGGGCGGGTGTGCTCGGCGGTCGGTCCGAGAGGGGCGGTGGTGGTGGTGCCCGGCCAGGCGCTGGAGCTGGTGTCGGCCCAGGCCCTCCGGAGCTTCTGTGGCGTCCCGGTGGCGATCGCCGAGACGACGCTCGGGAGGGCGGCGGTGGCCGACCTGTCGGCCGCGTGGGCCCGGGAGGGCCGCGCCCTCCACCTGGTCGGGGCCGACGCAGCCCAGGTGGAGGCGCTCGCCGGTCGGCCCGCGGAGCTCGCAGTCGTGGTGGGCAACGACGAGCAGCTCGAGGCCACCCTCACGGAGCGACCCGACGAGCTGGTGCCGGCGCCGGTGGCGCTGGCGGTCTCCGACGCCTCGCCGGCGCCCGCAGCACCCGAGGGGTGACCTCCCGAGGGACGACGTCGACGTCGAGCACCGGCGGGAGCGGCGGTCCCTGGCGGGTGCTGCGCTGGCTGACCGGGCGCCAACCGGCCTCCGCAGCCACGGAGCGAGCGGTCCTCGCGGTCGCTGCGCTGCTCTTCGTGGCCGCCTTCGTGTTCGGGCTCCGGGCCGTCCCCGAGGACCTGCAGCTCACGGTGTGGCCGCTCGTGGGGCTCGCCCTGGTCGCGGTCCCCCTGGCGAACGTGGCCAACGGGCTCGAGTACGCGACGGCAGCGAGGATCGGGGGCCACGCCGTGCCGGTGGGCGAGGCGCTCGAGGTCTCCGTGCTCTCGTCCGCCGCCAACCTCCTCCCGCTGCCCGGTGCCGCACTCGTCCGCGTGCGGGCCATGCGGCGCAGGGGATCGAGCTACCGGCAGGCGCTGGCGGTGACGGCGCTCGTCGGTGGCGCCTGGTTGGCGACCAGCCTCGTGCTGGCGGGTGGCCTCCTCGCCGCGCGACGACCGGGAGAGGTCGACGACGCGGCTGCCCTGGCCGTGCTGGGGTGCGGCGTCACCGGCGTGGCGCTGGCAGGGGTCGCCGTGCGTCGACTGGCCCCGGCCGGCCAGGCCACCGTCCTCGCGGCCGGGCTCCTGGCCGTCGAGGTGCTGGCCGTCGCCGTCGCCGCCCTGCGCTACCTGCTCGTCCTGGGGGCGCTCGGCCTCGACGTGACGCTGGAGCAGGCGGTGGCGCTCAGCGTCGCCAGCGTGCTGGCATCCGCGCTCGGGTTCGTCCCCGGTGGCCTCGGCCTCCGCGAGGCGCTGGCCGGTGTGATCGCCGGGTTGGTCGGCCTCCCGGTGGCCACCGGTGTGCTCGCTGCGGCGGTGGATCGCCTCGTCGGCCTGCCGGTCCTGGCGGCGCTCAGCGCCGGCATCGTGGCCCGGGGTGGCGCAGACCGGCGCCGGTAGCGTTGCCCCGTGCGGCTCACCCTCGTCGGGCACGCATCGCTCCTCGTCGACCAGGGCGACGTCACGCTGCTGTGCGACCCGTGGTGGGTGGGGGACGCCTTCAACGAGGGCTGGGCACCGTGGCCCGC
Organism: uncultured Acidimicrobiales bacterium; assembly: GCA_902805555.1. Lineage (GTDB taxonomy): Bacteria > Actinomycetota > Acidimicrobiia > Acidimicrobiales > CADCSY01 > CADCSY01. The sequence goes on from CADCSY010000086.1 coordinate 8,609, forward strand.
CCCGTGCGCCACCTCCGAGCAGCTCGACCGGGTCACGCACCTGTGGATCTCCCACGAGCACCCGGACCACCTCAGCGTCCCGACGCTGCGCAGCATCCCGGACGACCGGCGCGCCGGCATCACCGCCCTGTACCAGCGCCACTGGTCGGGAGAGGTGGTGCGGTTCCTGCGCACGCTCGGCTTCGCAGCGGTGGTCGAGCTCGACCACGGCGTGCCGCACACCTTGGGCGCAGGTGTGGACGTCGTGCTCCACCAGGTGGGTCACGAGGACGCAGCGCTCACGATCAGGGGTGGGGGCCGCACGGTCCTCGACCTCAACGACTGCAAGCCCTCCGATGCGAAGCTGGCGAGGATGCGGGCCGAGATCGGGCCGGTCGACGTGCTGGTCGACCAGTTCTCGATCGCCGGGTGGCCCGGGAACCCGGAGGACGGCGAGCGCCACCGGCGGGTGGCGGCCGGCGTGCTGGACGGGGTGGCCCGCCACCTCCGGGTCGTCGAGCCCCGCTGGCTCGTCCCGGCGGCCAGCTTCGTCCGCTTCGTCTCACCCGAGAACGCCTACATCAACGACGCCGGCAACCCCGTCGCGACCGTGGTCGAGCGGTTCGGGGCTGACCGCACCGCCGTCCTCCACCCCGGTGACACCTGGGACCTGGACGAGGCGTGGACCGGCAGCGACGACGCCCTGGAGCGCTACCGCACCGCGACCTCGCTCCCCCCTGGTGGGCTGCGTGAGCACGGGTCCCGCACCACGGCCGAGGTGCTGGCTGCGGCCGACGCCGGTCTGGCGGCCTTGCGCCAGGCGCACTGGCTGGCCCTCCTCCGGCGGCTGGAACCGGTCACCTTCTCGCTGTGCGACCTCGCTGAGCGGATCGTGCTGCATCCGGCGACCGGCGCCCGCCTGCTCGAGCCGGCCGAGCCGAGCACCGGTTGCGTGGTCGAGGCGTCGTCGCAGGCGGCCTGGTACGCCTTCGGGCACCGTTGGGGCCTCACGACGCTCGCCATCTCCGGCCGGATGCGGGTCCACGGCGACGAGCGCCCGTTCACCACGTTGAAGCAGCTGGCAGCGGCCAGCTCGGCCGGCTTCCGGTCGAGGGGCCTCGTCCGGGACGCCTGCAGCCCCCGCGGCCGGTCGTTCCTGCGTCGACGCTGGCGGGACGTGGGACCCGAGCTGCTCGCTCGCGCCCGCTGACTCAAGTCCCGGAGGGACGTGCCGATGGCACCGGAGGAGCGGGAGGATTCGCCGGCCCCCGCGCGCCTCGGCGCGTCGGCCGGGCAGGGGGGACTCCCGGTGGCACACCGGACGGAGCACGATGGCGATCACCGACCTCGATCCCAAGCTGCTCGTCGAGGCCCACAACGGAGGTGACGACCACGCCTTCGCCCAGATCGTGCGCACCCACGGCCAGGGCCTGTTCGCCCACGCGTGCAGCCGCCTCCACGACGTCCAGGCGGCCGAGGACGCCGTCCAGGAGACGTTCGTCCGGGCCTACCGGGCCATGCCCAGCTTCGACGGCGACTTCCACCTGCGGGCGTGGCTGCACCGCATCCTGACCAACGTCTGCCACGACGAGGGCTCCCGCCGCCAGCGCGACGGCCTCCTCATCGACCTGGTGTCGGGCCATGAGGTGGGAGGCGGTGACGCCGCCGACGTCGACATCGAGCGGCTCGACGTCCGCCCCGACGTGGTGGCCGAGGCGCTCGGCCAGCTCTCCGAGTCGTACCGGGAGGCGCTCGTGCTCCGCTACGTCGAGGAGCTCTCCTACCAGGAGGTGGCGGCGGCGACCGGCGTCACCGAGGGCAACGCCAGGGTCCGGGTCATGCGGGGGCGGGTGGCCCTGAAGCGGGTGCTCACGTCCTCCCACGCGGGGTCCACTGCCTCCTCCCGTGGTTCCGCCGGGTTGGCCTCCGCCCCGCCTCCGTCACCGGCCTCGAGGCCATGGGGGCGGCCCCGGCGTCGACGCCCGGCCTCACGGCCGGTCCGCCCGACCTCCTGAGCACGCCGCTCCTGCTCCCGGCGGCCGATGCCCCCACTCGCCGAGCTGGCCGCCGGGGCCCTGACCGTGACGTCCACCTGCAGGAGACACCCGTCCACCCCTCCCTCGCCCCTCAGCCTCGAGGGGGAGGGTCCCGCCTCAGGGCCAGCCTGCGGCTGAGCCGCCAGCCCCCGGGGGGCGGTGGGTTATCGTCGCCCACCATGCCCGACGACCCTCCGCTGGAAGAGCGCGCGCTGCCGATCCTGTCCGTGGTGATGCCCTGCTACAACGAGGAGCGGACCGTCCTCGAGACGTGCAAGCGGGTGCTCGCCTCGCCCTGGTGCGGTGAGCTGGTGGTCGTCGACGACGCCTCCGCCGACGGGTCACTGGCGCAGCTCGCCCTGCTCGACGACCCACGGGTCCGGATCCTGCGCCAGGACGTGAACCAGGGCAAGGGTGCTGCGCTCCGCCGGGGCTTCGCCGAGGCGGCCGGGCCCTACGTCGTCGTCCAGGACGCCGACCTCGAGTACGACCCCGCCGACTTCGCACTGCTGCTCGAGCCGCTCCTGTCCGGCGCCGCCGACGTCGTGTACGGCTCCCGCTTCCAGGGCGGGCGGCCCCACCGCGTCCTCTACTTCTGGCACAGCGTCGGCAACAAGCTGCTCACCGTGGCCTCCAACGCCTTCACCAACCTGAACCTCACCGACATGGAGACCTGCTACAAGGCCTTCCGCAGCGAGGTCCTGCAGAGCATCGAGCTCGAGGAGGACCGCTTCGGGATCGAGCCCGAGATCACCGCCAAGGTGGCGCGGGGTGGCTGGCGGATCTACGAGGTCGGCATCTCCTACAGCGGGCGCACCTACGCCGAGGGCAAGAAGATCGGCTGGCGGGACGGGGTCCGGGCGATCGTCTGCATCGTCCGCTACTCCTCCCTCGGCATCCGGCTGCGCGGCGGCTCCGGCTAGGTCGGGCACCACCGCCGTCCCGTCCTCCCGGTCGCCCCCTTGCTACTTCCGAGGGCAGGGACGGTCCGTCCTGGGTGGGGGGGTCGTCGCGGGCAGGTCCGACAGCGGTCCTCCGGCGGGCTCGGGCACCAGCGAGACGATCGCGCTGCTGCCGACCTCCTCGACCGAGGCGACCTCCGGTGAGCGCTCGGCGGCGGCCACCAGCAGCCCGAGCTCGTCCGGCCCGTACCTGCTCGCGCACGGGGCGTCGGCCCCGTGGAGCACGACGTGGCGGACCCCGGCCTGCCGCAGGGCGGTGAAGGCCTCGGGTGAGGGGAACGTGCTCGTCGCCTGGAGGTACTCGGCCAGACCCGGCGGCGCATCGCCCGAGTAGCCCTCGACGCGGGGGAGGCCGTCCTCCAGGCTCCGCAGCTGTCGCACCGCGAGCACGTAGGGGTAGTGGGGGAGGGCGGGCACCGGCAGCTCCGTCACCGCCCCCGGGTCGAGGTCGTCGAGTGCCTCGTTCACGGCGAGGACCTCGTCGCCGATGTCGACCTCGGCGGACCCGGGCCGCACGAAGAGCTCGGCGACGAGGAGCCCGACGACGAGCCCGCCGAGGGCGGGGCGGGGACGCAGCGCCGGAAGTCGCTCGAGGCCCCTCCCGGCGAGGAGGGCGAGGCCGAGGGCGGGCAGGATCCAGAACCGGCTCAGCACCCGTGCGCTCTCGAGGCCGGGGACGAGCGGGCGCAGCTGCCGGTACGGGACCGAGAGCAGGCCCTGGTCGGGACCGACCGCGAGGAGCGCCCCGACCACGCAGGCCAGCCCCAGGGGGACGGCGTACCGGCGCCGGCGGTCAGCAGGTCGGTGCTGCTGCCGTCCCTCGCCGCCCGAGGCGGACCGGCCCCGCCGGCTCCCCACGACGCCACCCGCCGCCGCCACCAGGGCGATGCCGGCGAGTGCGACGACGGTCAGGCCGACGAAGCCGTCCGTGCCCTCGCCCGAACCGTCGTCCCCGCCGGAGGCCCGGTACAGGAGGCTCGGGGGCTGGGGGAACGACTCGGGCCCGATGGTCAGGAGCTCGTCGTCGCCTCGCTCGAAGGTGGACCGGCCCTGGAGGTCCAGGTAGGGCGGGAGGCTGGGGGCGACGAGCAGGGCGGTGGTCAGGACCGTCGTGCCGAGGAGGCCTGCCAGCCGGCGGTCGAGCTCGGTGCGGTGGGCGACGGCCCAGGCGACCACGAAGGCGGGGAGCGCGACGACGGCCAGCACGAAGAAGTACGTCGCCGTGTACCACAGGCCCGCCACGCAGGCCCCGGCGAGCACCGCCGACCGGAGCCGCCGCCGGTCGAGGACGTCCATCAGCAGGACCAGGGCAAGGGGCATGAAGAGGAACCCGGCCAGCTGGGTGTGGCCGATGGCGCTGCGCCGGACCATCGACAGGGTGAAGGCGACGGCCGCGACCACCGCCGCGGCTGCGGAGTCGAGGAGCCGACGGGCGAGCAGGAGCACCGCCAGCGACCCGCCGGCGAACGCCAGGAAGGTGACGACGTTGTAGGCGAGCACCGAGCTTCGCCCGCTGAGGAGCCAGGCGACGAGGTAGGCGGGGACGAGGAGCGTCAGGTTGTCCGACCAGGCGATGGCCGCCGGCTCCGGGAAGAAGATGTTGCCGCGGTAGAGCTCGCCGGGATCATCGAGCAGCGACCTCGCCTGGTGCTCGAGGATCCACGTGATGAGCACCGGGTCCCCGTCGTTGGGGTTCACGTGGGTGGCCCAGCGGTCGGGGGCGGGCAGGACCTGCAGCCCGGTGAGCACCGCCAGCAGGAGCCCGCCGACGAGGAGCACCAGCCGGTCTCGTCGCCCGGCCGCAGCGGCGGCGTCGTTCTGCGGCAAGCCGCCGAAGGTACCGGGCAGGCCGGCCGGGAGACGTCAACGGGCCGCGGTGCGACGGGCGGGGACGGTGCCTGCGGAGCGTCTCCCCACACCCCCGTCGACGTGGGTCCGGCTACGGGTCGAGGTCGCGCCGGAGCAGGTCGGCGAAGGCGGCGGCTGCGGCGGCCGTGAGCGGCCCGGGGGCCGCGGGGAGGGGGTCCCCGTCGACCAGCCCGATGGGCTGCACCTCCCGGGTGGTGGAGGTGAGGAAGGCCTCGTCGGCCTCCGCCAGGGCGCCGAGCGGGAGGTCGACCTCCTCGACCTCGACCACCTCGAGGACGACGGCCCTCGTGACCCCGGCCAGGCAGCCGGACGACAGGGGCGGCGTGAGGAGCCGGCCGCCGACGCCGACGAACACGTTGGTCCCCGTGCCCTCGCACAGCCGGCCCACGGTGTTCCCGAAGATCGCCTCGCCCGCCCCGGCAGCGGCCGCCCGGGCCAGCGCGACGACGTTCTCGGCGTAGGAGGTCGTCTTCAACCCGCTCAGCGCCCCGCGCTCGTTGCGGGGCCACGGCACGACCACCACGTCGGCCGTCGGGGGGAACGGCTCGAGGACGGCGACGGCCACCACCAGCGTGCTGCCGGCGCTGCCTCGCCCGGAGCCGAGCGGCGCCGGGCCCCCGGTGAGGGTGACCCGCAACCGGGCGTCCGCCAGGCCTGCTGCGGCGACGACGTCGTGGATCGCCCCGGTGACGACCGCCGGGTCTGGCACCTGCAGCCCGAGGCCGGCGGCCGACGTCGCCAGCCGCTCGAGGTGGCGCCGCAGCGCGAACGGGGTGCCGTCGTAGACCCGCAGCGTCTCGAAGACGCCGTCGCCCACCGTCAGGCCGTGGTCGAAGGCGGAGACCGAGGCGGTGGCGACGTCGACGACGGCACCGTCCACCCACACCGCCACGGCAGGTGCCGGCCCACCGCCCGTCACCGCACCACCGTCCTGGCCGGGCGACGACCGGCGCCGGCGGGCCCGGCCATCCCCGTCCCCGAGGCGACCGCCAGCAGCCGCCTGGCCTTGAGCACCGTCTCCTCCCACTCCCCGTCAGGGTCCGAGCCCCAGGTGATCCCGCCACCCGTACCGAGGTGCACCATCCCCCCATCGAACCAGAACGTGCGGATGGCGACGTTCAGGTCGCCCAGCCGGCGGTCGGCGTCGACCCAGCCCACCGCGCCGCAGTAGGGGCCTCGCGGGACCGGCTCGAGGGCGGCGATCACCCCGAGCGCAGCGAGCTTCGGCGCGCCCGTCACCGATCCCGGCGGGAAGGTCGCCGCCAGCAGCTCGGGCCAGCCGACGCCGGGGCGCAGCGTCCCCCGCACCGTGCTGACGAGGTGCGCCAGGCCCGGGTGGTGCTCGACGGCGCACAGCGCCGGCACCTCGACCGACCCCCACTCGCACACCCGACCGAGGTCGTTGCGGACGAGGTCCACGATCATGACGTTCTCCGCCCTGTCCTTCTCCAGGAAGGCGTCCGCCGAGGCCGCCGTCCCCTTGATCGGCCGGGACTCGACGGCGCGCCCGTCGCGCCGGAGGAAGCGCTCGGGCGAGGCCGAGGCCACGTGGACCCCGTGGGCCGGGAGCCTGACGACCGCCGCGTGGGGGGCCGGGTTGCCGCCGGCGAGCGCGGTGCCGAGGGCGACGACGTCGGCGCCGGCGGGGAGCGGGGCCGACAGGCGCCGGGTCAGGTTCACCTGGTACACGTCGCCGGCGGCGATCCCGGCGCGTATGGTCCGGACCCCCCCGGCGAAGGCGTGCCGGTCGAGGCTCGACGTCCAGGCGTCGGCAGGCGGCCCCACCCACGTGCGGGCCGGCCTGCCCGTCACAGGCCGCACGTTGGCGAAGCGGGCGCAGACGGGGGGCCCGTCGAACGGGAGGGTGACGACCCAGAAGCCGGTGCCGTCGAGCGCAGCCAGGTCCGAGGTGACGTCCAGCAGCCCCGTTGCCAGCCGCCCGCCCACGGCGGCGACGGGAGGGAGGTCGGCCGTTGTCACGGACGAACGCTACCGACGCACCGGGACGCAGCCCCCCCGTTCTGGCGGCTGGATCCGGGCTCTGGCACCCGATCTGGCCGCCAGTTCGGGGTGAGCGCGGAGGTGGGTGGACGCACCCACCCGTTCTGGCGGCTGGATCCGGGGTCTGGCACCCGATCGAGCCGCCAGTTCGAAGGTGGGCGCGGAGGTGGGTGGACGCACCCACCCGTTCTGGCGGCTGGATCCGGGGTCTGGCACCTGATCTGGCCGCCGGTTCGGGGGGTGCGACCTACCCTCGCGCCATGGACCTCGAGCTGTCGGCGGAGCAGGAGGCGTTCCGGCTGGTGGTGCGGGACTTCGCGGCCGCCGAGATCGCCCCCCACGCCGAGGCGTGGGACCGCGACCACCACTTCCCGGTCGAGGTGGTGCAGGCGATGGGCGAGCTCGGCCTGTTCGGGCTCCCGTTCCCCGAGGCCTACGGCGGCTCGGGCGCCGACCTCACGACCCTCTGCGTCGCCATCGAGGAGCTGGCCCGGGTCGACCACTCCCTTGCCATCACCCTCTCGGCCGGGGTCGGGCTCGGGGCCAGCCCCATCTTCCACTTCGGGACCGAGGAGCAGAAGCAGCGCTGGCTCCCCGACCTCTGCGCCGGGCGAGCGCTCGGCGCGTTCGGCCTGACCGAGCCGGACGGCGGGAGCGACGCCGGCGCCACCAGGACCCGGGCGGTGGCCGACGGCGACGAGTGGGTGATCGACGGCGAGAAGGCGTTCATCACGAACTCGGGCACCGCCATCACCTCGGTCATCACCGTGACCGCCCGGACCGCCGCCCCCGACGTCGCCGGTGGGGCAGGCAAGGGGGAGATCAGCGCCTTCCTCGTCCCTGCCGGGACCCCGGGGCTCGAGGTGCAGCCCCCGTACCGGAAGATGGGCTGGCACGCCTCGGACACCCACGGCCTGTCGTTGGCGGGCTGCCGGGTGCCGGCGGACAACCTGCTCGGGAGCCGGGGCCAGGGCTTCCGCAGCTTCCTCGCCATCCTCGACGAGGGGCGCATCGCCATCTCCGCCCTCGCCCTCGGCTGCATCGAGGCGTGCCTGGCGCTGAGCACCGACTACGCCGGCGAGCGCCACGCCTTCGGCAAGCCCATCGGGTCGAACCAGGCGGTGGCGTTCTCGATCGCCGACCTCGCGGTCATGGCCGAGAACGCCAGGAACCTCACGTACAAGGCGGCCGCCCTCCGCGATGCCGGGCGGCCCATCACGAGGGCGGCTGCGGTCGCGAAGCTGTACACCACCGAGGCGGCGGTGACCGCCACACGGGTGGCGACCCAGGTCTTCGGGGGCTACGGCTTCGTCGACGAGACACCGGTCAGCCGGTTCTACCGGGACGCCAAGATCCTCGAGATCGGCGAGGGGACGAGCGAGATCCAGCGCCTCGTGATCAGCCGGAGCCTCGGCCTGCCCGTCGGCTGAGACCCCACCGGCCGAGGCCCCGCCGGACCCCTGCCTGTCCACTGACCGGCGGGGGCGCGCTGCTACCGTCGATCCGCCATGATCGCCGCAGGGACGATGGCCGGGCCTCGCCGCACGTGGCCGCAGCGGCTCCTCATCGCCTTCAACTGCCTGCTCGTGGCGGCGTGCCTGGCTGGGGCGGTGACGGTCGGGTACTTCTACGAGCGCTTCGGCCAGCTCCCCCGCGTGGACCTCCCGGCCGGCGTCCTCGGGTCCGAGGACCCGGGCCGACCCACGAACTTCCTCCTCGTGGGCAGCGACACCCGCGCCTTCACCGAGGGCGACGCCTCCGCCGCTGCCTCCTTCGGCGACCAGCAGGCGGTGGGCGGCCAGCGGGCCGACACGATCATCCTCATCCGCATCGACCCCCGGGCCGAGCGGGCGGCGATGATCTCGTTCCCCCGGGACCTCTACGTGCCGATCGCCGGCTCCGAGCGGCGCGGCCGCATCAACACGTCCTTCGAGGAGGGCCCCGAACAGCTCATCCGCACGATCACCGAGGCCTTCGGCATCCCCGTCCACCACTACGTGCAGGTCGACTTCGCAGGCTTCAAGGGACTCGTCGACGCGGTCGACGGCGTGGAGATCTACCTCCCCAGCCCCGTGCGCGACCGGGACGAGCAGGGGAACAACCCGAGCGGGCTCAACATCACCGACTTCGGGTGCGTCAGCCTGTCGGGGGACCAGGCCCTCGCCTACGTCCGCAGCCGCCACTTCCAGTACATGGAGGACGGGCGCTGGAAGTCCGACCCCACCGGCGACCTCGGCCGCATCACGAGGCAGCAGGACTTCATCCGCCGGGCCGTGCGGGAGGCGGTCTCGGAGGACCTGTTGAACCCGGCCAAGGTCGACCAGCTCGTGGACGTGGGCATCGACAACGTCGCGGTCGACCGGAACCTCGACGCCCGGGACCTCGTGAGCCTGGGTGACCGCTTCCGGTCGCTGTCACCCGAGTCGCTGCAGCAGTTCACCCTGCCGGTGGTGGCCGACCGGGTGAACGGCGCCTCCGTGCTCCTCCTCGACGAGGGCCAGGAGAGCGAGGAGGTGCTGGACGTGTTCCGGGGCGCCCCGCCGGATGCGCCGGAGACCGTGACCCCGTCAGCGGTCACCGTCCGCGTCCTCAACGGCACCGGCGTCGCAGGCCAGGCAGGTGAGGCGAGGGACGCGCTGGCGGCGGCCGGCTTCACCGTCGCCGGGGTGGGGGACGGCCCCCGCGGCACCCCGGTCACGACGATCCGCTACGGCCCGGGACAGGGGGCCAAGGCGGCGCTCCTCAGCCGGTCGTTCGAGCCGGCCGCCCAGCTCGTGGAGGACCCGACGCTCGAAGGCGTCGACGCGGTGATCACGACGGGGGCGACCTACACGGGCCTGCTCGCCACCCCGCGCGACGCCGAGGAGCCGGCCCCGCCGGCCACCCCGTCGTCGACGGCACCGGCCGCCGACGGGGGTGGGGACGCGGCCCCCGCCGTGCCCGAGTGCTGACGCCGGTGGCGACCCGACCACGACGCTTCTCGCGTCCGAGCCCGTGAAGGGCATCGTCCTGGCAGGAGGCTCCGGGTCCCGGCTGCACCCGGTGACACGCTCGGTCTCCAAGCAGCTCCTGCCGATCTACGACAAGCCGATGGTCTTCTACCCGCTCTCGGTGCTCATGCTCGCCGGCGTCCGGGACGTGCTCCTCATCTCGACGCCCGAGGACCTGCCCCTGTTCCGGCGGCTCCTCGGCGACGGGAGCGACATCGGCCTCACGATGAGCTACGCGGCCCAGCCCGAGCCGAAGGGCCTCGCCCAGGCCTTCACCATCGGCGCCGACCACATCGGGCACGACAGCGTGTGCATGGTCCTGGGCGACAACGTCTTCCACGGTCACGGCCTCTCGGCGCTGCTCCAGCGGGAGGTGGCAGCCCTCGAGGGCTGCTCGCTGTTCGGCTACACCGTGCGCGACCCCCAGCGCTACGGCGTGGTCACCACCGACGAGTCGGGCCGGATCACGGGCATCGAGGAGAAGCCCGCCAGGCCCCGCTCGAACATGGCGGTCACCGGGCTCTACATGTACGACAACGACGTCGTCCGCTACGCCGCCGAGGTGCAGCCCTCGTGGCGGGACGAGCTCGAGATCACCGACGTGAACAACCGCTACGTGGCGGAGGGCAGGGCCCGCCTGGTCGAGCTGGGGCGGGGCATGGCGTGGCTCGACACCGGCACCCACGACAGCCTCCTCGAGGCCGCCACCTTCGTCCAGGTGCTCGAGCACCGCCAGGGCGAGCAGATCGCGTGCCTCGAGGAGATCGCCTACCGCCAGGGCTGGATCGACCGGGCGCAGCTCGCCGTGCTGGCGGAGGCGTACGGGAGGAGCAGCTACGGGGATGCCCTCCGGCGCCTGGCGGGAGGCACCTGAGCGGGTCGCAGGCCCGTCCAGGAGCCCCCCACCGGCCCCTCGCCCCCGGACGTCCACCACTCACTCGACGTTGGGGGGTCCACCGGCTCGTCCGCCCTGGGGGGTGTCCCGTAGCCTGGCTCCCGTGCGAGTGCTGGTGACGGGGGGTGCGGGCTTCATCGGGTCGGGCTACGTCCGCCACCTCCTCGCCGCCACCGACCACGAGGTGACGGTGTACGACGCCCTCACCTACGCCGGGAACCTGTCGACCCTCCGGGACGTGGACGACAGCCCCCGCTACCGCTTCGTCAAGGGCGACATCGGCGACCCCGGCACCCTCGAGGACGCCATGGCCGGCCACGACGCCGTCGTGCACTTCGCCGCCGAGAGCCACGTCGACCGGTCCATCGCCGGTCCCGACGACTTCGTCAACACGAACTGCTTCGGCACGAACATCGTCATGGACACGGCCCGTCGCCTCGAGCTGCCCCGGGTGGTCCACATCAGCACCGACGAGGTGTACGGCTCGGTCGAGGTCGGCTCCTCGCTCGAGACCGACCCCCTCGACCCCAGGTCCCCCTACGCCGCGTCGAAGGCGGGATCGGACCTGATCGCGCTCTCCTACTTCCACACCTACGGCCTGCCGGTGTCGGTCACCCGCTGCACGAACAACTTCGGTCCGTTCCAGTTCCCGGAGAAGGCGATCCCGCTGTTCACCACGAACGTGCTCGACGGCCGGCCGCTCCCGCTCTACGGGGACGGGCTGAACGAGCGGGACTGGCTCTTCGTCGACGACCACTGCGCGGCCGTGCAGCTCGTGCTCGACCGCGGGGGCCCCGGGGAGATCTACAACATCGGGGCCGGCAACGAGACGCCGAACCGCGTCCTCGTCGACAAGCTCCTCGCCCTGCTCGGGGTGGGGGAGGAGATGGTGCGCTACGTCGAGGACCGCAAGGGCCACGACCGCAGGTACTCCGTCGACATCACGAAGATCACCGAGCTCGGCTGGCGGCGTCGACGGACGCTCGACGAGGCGCTGGCGGAGACGGTCGAGTGGTACCGGGCCAACCGGTGGTGGTGGGAGCCGTTGAAGGGGGCCGGTTGATGCCGGCCCGGACGGTGCTCGTGACCGGTGCGGCGGGCCAGCTCGGCCGGGAGGTGGTCGCGTGCTTCGACGCCGACCCGGCGTGGCGGGTCGTGGCCTGCGACCGGCCCGCGCTCGACCTCACCGACAGGGACGCGGTGCTCGGCGCCATCACCACCGTCGCGCCCGACGCCGTCGTGCACAGCGGCGCCTGGACCGCGGTCGACGCCTGCGAGTCCGACCCCGACCGGGCGCTCGCCGTCAACGCCCTCGGGACGCGCCACGTGGCCGATGCCGCCCGCCGGGTCGGCGCCCACGTCACCTACGTCAGCACCGACCACGTCTTCCCCGGCGACAAGCAGGTGCCGTACCACGAGTGGGACGAGACCCGGCCGGTGAACGCCTACGGCCGGTCGAAGCTGGCCGGTGAGCGGGAGCTCGACCCGGGCTCGACCATCGTGCGCACGTCGTGGGTGTTCGGGCGCCACGGCACGAACATGGTCAAGACGGTGCTGCGGCTGGCCGAAGCGAAGGACGTGGACCTGCGCTTCGTCGACGACCAGCGCGGGTGCCCCACCGCGGCCGCCGACCTGGCCGGCGCGGTCCACGACCTCGTCGCGGCGCAGCGGCCGGGCACGTTCCACGTGACCAACCAGGGCGCCACCACCTGGTACGGGTTCGCCAGGGACGTCGTCACGCTGGCCGGCGGCGACCCCGGGCGGGTCCGACCCGTGTCGACCGCCGACCTCGACCCGCCACGAGCCGCCGCCAGGCCGGCCTCGTCGGTGCTCGACGGCGCAGCCCTGCGCCTCGGCGGCCTGCCGCTGCTGCGCGACCACCACGAGCCGCTGGCCGAGCTCGTGCGGGAGCTGCAGGCGTGACCGCCCACCTCCCCGCCCCACGGAACCACACCAGCACGACGTCCTCGACACAGGAGCCCCCCACCCCATGAGCACGATCGCCGTCATCGGCACCGGCTACGTCGGCCTCACCACAGGCGCCTACCTGGCCCACCTCGGCCACCAGGTCACCTGCGCCGACATCTTCGAGGAGAAGGTGGCCCGGCTCCGCAAGGGCGACGTGCCGATCCTCGAGGCGGGGCTCGAGGAGCTCGTGACCGAGGGGCTCGCCGCCGGGCGGCTCGACTTCGTCGTCGGTGCCGCCGGCGCGGTCGAGGACGCGGAGTTCGTCTTCCTGTGCGTGCAGACCCCGCAGGGCGAGGACGGGTCCGCCGACCTGACCTACATCAGGGAGGCCGCCGCGGAGATCGGCGAGCGCCTGCGGCCGGAGGCGATCGTGATCAACAAGTCGACCGTGCCCGTCGGCTCCACCCGGGTCGTCGAGCAGACGCTCGGGCGCGACGACGTGTTCGTGGTGTCCAACCCGGAGTTCCTCCGGGAGGGCTCGGCCGTCTACGACTGCCTCCACCCCGACCGCATCGTCATCGGCAGCGACGACCAGGCCGCAGCCATGCGGGTCGCCGCCCTGTTCGAGAGCCTGAAGGCACCGCTCGTCATCACCGACCCGGCCTCGGCCGAGACGATCAAGTACGCGTCGAACGCCTTCCTCGCCACCAAGGTCAGCTACGTGAACGCCCTCGCCAACGTGTGCGAGGCGGTCGGTGCCGACGTGCGCGAGGTCGTGCTCGGCATGGGCTACGACAAGCGGATCGGCTTCGAGTTCCTGAAGCCCGGTCCCGGCTGGGGCGGGAGCTGCTTCCCCAAGGACACCCGGGCGATGGTGCGCATCGCCGAGGATGCCGGGTACGACTTCGGGCTGCTCCGGGGCGTCATCACCGTCAACGACGAGCAGTACGAGCGGATGACGGCGAAGGTGGAGCGCATGCTCGACGTCCCCGTCGACGGCGCCTCGATCGCCGTGTGGGGCCTCACGTTCAAGGCCAGGACCGACGACCTCAGGGACTCGCCGAGCGTCGAGGTCGTCCGCCGGCTGCAGGCCAAGGGGGCCTCGATCAAGGCGTACGACCCCGCCATCAGCGGGCCCCGCCCGTCGCTGGAGGGGATCGAGGTGCTCGACGACCCCTATGCGGTGTGCGAAGGTGCCGACGTGCTCGTGGTGCTGACCGAGTGGGACGAGTTCCGCTGGCTCGACTTCGCCAAGGTGGCGGGGCTCATGCGCGCGGCCCGGCTGGTCGACACCAGGAACCTGCTCGAGCCGGCCGCCGTCCGCCGCCGTGGCTTCACCTACGACGGGCTGGGCCGGGCGTGAGCGAGCGCAGCGAGCGTGGCCCGAGCGGCCCGGCCGGAGGCCAGGGAGCGGATGACGTGAGCGAGCGCAGCGAGCGTGGCCCGAGCGGCCCGGCCGGAGGCCAGGGAGCGGATGACGTGAGCGAGCGCAGCGACCGTGGCCCCGCCGCAGACTGCGAGGTCCGCACGTGAGCCGGCTGGAGGGTCGGGTGGTGGTCGCCGGGGGCGCGGGGTTCCTGGGCTCGCACCTGTGCGCCCGCCTCATCGACCGGGGGAACGAGGTCGTCGCCCTCGACAACCTCATCACCGGCTCGCTCCGGAACCTCGAGGAGCTCGTCGGCCACCCCGGCTTCACGTTCCAGCACCAGGACGTGAGCAACCACGTCTACGTGCCGGGTGAGATCGCAGCGGTCATGAACCTCGCCAGCCCGGCGTCCCCGAAGGACTTCACCGAGATCCCCATCCCCATCCTCAAGGTCGGCGCCCTCGGCACCCACAACCTGCTCGGCCTGGCCAAGGACAAGGGAGCCCGGTTCTTCCAGGCCTCCACGAGCGAGGTCTACGGCGATCCGCTCGTCCACCCGCAGCCCGAGAGCTACTGGGGCCACGTCAACCCGATCGGCCCGCGGGGGGTCTACGACGAGGCCAAGCGCTTCGGCGAGGCCATGGTCATGGCCTACCACCGCCACCACGGCGTCGACGTCCGCATCGTGAGGATCTTCAACACGTACGGCCCCCGGATGAGGCCCGACGACGGGCGGGTCGTGTCGAACCTGCTCGTGCAGGCGCTGGCAGGCAAGCCCCTCACCATCTACGGGGAGGGCGAGCAGACCCGCAGCTTCTGCTACGTGGACGACGAGGTGGAGGGCTTCCTCCGGCTGCTCGACAGCGACTACGTGGGCCCGGTCAACATCGGCAACCCGAACGAGTTCACGGTGCGGGAGCTGGCCGACCTCGTGCTCGAGGTCACCGGCTCGACCTCCGAGCTCGTGTTCGAGCCCCTCCCGACGGACGACCCCGCTCGTCGTCGGCCCGACATCGCGCTCGCTCGCTCCGTGCTCGGCTGGGAGCCACAGGTCCAGCTGCGGGAGGGCCTCGAGCGGACGGCGGAGCACTTCGCGAAGGTCGCCGGCCTCGGTCAGGAGGGCGACCGACGGTGACCCACCAGGACGTGGCCGCCGTCGTCGTCAGCTACAACGTCGCCGACCTGCTCGTCCGCTGCGTCGAGAGCCTCCGGGCCGACGGGATCTCGCGCGTGGTCGTCGTCGACAACGCCTCCTCCGACGGTTCGGTCGAGGCGGTCCGCCGGGCCGACCCGGCGGTCGAGGTGATCGCCCTCGACCGCAACCTGGGCTACGGCGGCGGCGTCAACCGGGGTGTGGCCAGCACGGCCGAGCCGTACGTCCTCGTGCTCAACTGCGACGTCGAGGTCGAGCCCGGCTCCACGAAGGTGCTCCTGGAGGCGCTCGCACGGGACAGCGGGCTGGCCGTGGTCGGGCCGCGCATCCTGACGCCCGAGGGCGAGGTGTACCCGTCGGCCCGGACCTTCCCCGACCTCGTGGACGCAGCGGGCCACGCCTTCCTGCACTTCGTGTGGCCGTCGAACCCGTTCAGCCGGCGCTACCGGATGCTCGACTGGGACCACGGCGACGCCCGCGACGTGGACTGGGTCGCCGGGACGCACCTCCTCGCTCGCCGGTCGGCGTGGGACGACGTCGGCGGCTTCGACGAGGTGTTCTTCATGTACATGGAGGACGTCGACCTGTGCTGGCGGCTCCACCGGGCCGGCTGGCGGGTCGGCTACGAGCCGGGGGCCACGGTGATCCACGGCATCGGCCGATCCACCGACCAGACGCCGTACCGGATGATCGCCGCCCACCACCGCTCGCTGCTGCGCTACGCGGCGCGGACCTCGACCGGCCGCCAGCGGCTGGCCCTCCCCGTGATCGCCCTCGCGCTGGCGGTCCGCACGGTGCTGGCCTGGGTGCAGCGGGCCAAGCGGGGCCGCCCCCACGCCGCCCCCTGACCCGCCGCCCCCATGACCCGGGGGCCACCGGGTCCCCCGGTAGGGTGCTCCCTCGTCATGGGCAGAGCATCGTCATCGAAGAAGGTGGCACGAGCCGCCAAGGCGGCGGGTCGTCCCGGCACGACGAAGAGCCTGGTGTGGCCGTTGAGCATCGGCCTCGTCGTGCTCATCGGCGTCGGCCTCATCGCCGTCTCCGCCGCCGGCCGCCAGAGCAGCGCGGACGTCGAGCCGGCTCTCGGCGACCACTGGCACGCGGCCTACGGCGTGTACGCCTGCGAAGAGTTCCTCCCGCCGGTGAGCGACGCGATCGCCGACGAGAGCGGCATCCACTCCCACGGCGACGGCCTGATCCACATCCACCCGTTCAGCACCCGCTACACCGGCGAGGACGCCACCGTCGGGGCGTTCGGCGAGACGACCGACCTCGAGGTCAGCGACGACGCCATCCGGATGCCCTCGGGTGAGAGCTACGAGAACGGCGACGACTGCGGCGGCGAGCCGGGCCAGGTGCAGGTCAAGGTGTGGGAGGGGCCGGCCGACACGGAGGGTCGCCTCCTCGAGGCCGACTTCGCCGACTTCGCCCCCCAGGACGGCGACCTCGTCACGATCGCCTTCGCGCCGGAGGGTGCGGAGATCCCGCCGCCCCCGTCGGCCGGGACGCAGCCGACCGACGTCGTGCCGGCGGCCGGGGACACCGTCCCCGAGGGGACCCCGAGCACGCTGCCCACCGACGAGGGTGCGACCACCGGCGACCCTGCGGCCGGGGACACGGGTGCAGAGGGCGGCGCCACCGACACGACCACCGGCGAGGGCAGCGGTCCCACCACGACCTCCGCCCCGTGAGGGCGGTCGTCCTCGTCGGCGGCTTCGGCACCCGACTGCGGCCGCTCACGTTCAGCACGCCGAAGCAGATGCTGCCGGTCGCAGGTCGTCCGATGATCGAGCGGGTCCTCGCCCACCTGGCGAGCCACGGCATCGACGACGTCGTGCTGTCGCTCGGCTACCGCCCCGACGCCTTCACCGAGGCCTACGCCGACGCCCGCTGCGCCGGGGTCCGCCTCCACTACGCGGTCGAGCCCGAGCCCCTCGACACCGCCGGCGCCATCGGCTTCGCCGCACACGAGGCTGGGGTGGCGGAGCGGTTCCTCGTCGTCAACGGGGACATCCTCACCGACATCGACCTCAGCGCCCTCGTCTCGTTCCACGACGGCTGCGGCGCCGAGGGGACGATCGCCCTCACCAAGGTCGGCGACCCGTCACAGTTCGGCGTCGTGCCGACCGACGAGGACGGCCGGGTGCTCGCCTTCGTGGAGAAGCCCCCGCGGGACGAGGCGCCGACCGACCTCGTGAACGCCGGGTTCTACGTGCTCGAGGCCTCCGTCCTCGGGCGGATCCCAGCCGGGCGCAAGGTCAACATCGAGCGCGAGACGTTCCCCGCCATGGTCGGGGCGGGGACGCTGCGAGGGTGGGCCGACCCCGCCTACTGGCTCGACGTCGGCACCCCCGAGCGGCTCCTGCAGGCCAACCTCGACGTGCTCGACGGACGGCGCCCGGCCGTGGAGGTCGACCCCTCCGACGGAGACGGGGTGGACCCGGCGGCTGCCGTGACGGGCAGCGTGGTGGCGACCGGCGCCACCGTGGCCGGCGGTGCCACCGTGGAGCGGGCGGTGCTCGGTCGAGGTGCGCAGGTCGGGGCCGGCGCCGTGGTCGAGGAGGCCGTGCTCATGCCGGGCGCCACCGTGGGCGAGGGGGCGCTCGTGCGGCGCTCGATCATCGGTCCCGGTGCTCGCGTGGGCGCGCGCTCCTCGCTCGTCGACCTGTGCGTGATCGGCGACGGCGCCGAGGTCGAGCCGGGCGAGTCGCTCGTGGGGGCCTCTGTGCCCGAGGTGCCTCGATGAGCGTCGCCGATCCGGGTCCCGCCGCTGCAGCGACGCGGCTGGTCGGGCGGGCCGGCCCACTCGGGATCCTCACGGGGGCGGCAGGGACGCTGCGGTGGTCGGGGTGCCGCCGGGTCGCACGAGGCTGACCGCTCCGCCGGCGGGATCCGGGCCGGACCTCCGGGAGGGGGGCACCGACGGACCTCGACGCGACGAACCCCCGGACGCGCGACGCGGTCCACGCCGCCGTGGCTGGTGGGCGGAGCCCGACCACCGGGTCGCCGTCGGGCTCGGGGCGGCGACGTTCGTGGTGCTGCAGCTCGTGCGGGGCCGCTACCCGGTCGAGTGGGACGGCGCCCAGCTCGTGATGGGGCTCGACCGCTTCGACGTGTCGAACGGGACGCCGCACGCTCCCGGCTACTGGCTCTACATCGCCGCCGGCCGACTCGTCCGGGCTCTCACCTGGCTGGACGGCACGGCGTCGCTCACCCTGGTGTCGTCGGCCGCCGCCGCAGCCACGGTCGCCCTCAGCGCCCTCCTCGGGCGGGCCATCGGGGGCCGCCTCGTGGGGTGGCTGGCGGCCGGCCTCGTCCTCAGCTCGCCCTTCCTGTTGTTCTACGGGTCCAGCGTCGACACCTACACCCTCGACGCCCTCGCCTGCGTGGTGCTGCTGGCGCTCGCGTGGCACGCCCGCCCCGGGGGTCCGGAGGGCCTGCTCGCCGCGGCGGCACTGGGCCTGGCCGCCGGGTTCCGGCAGACGTCGCTGCTGCTCTTCGCACCGCTCGCGGTGGTGGCGATGGCCCGGAGCGCCCGCGACCTCCGCACGTGGCTGTGGGGTGCGGTGGTCGCGACGGGCTCGGTGGCGTGCTGGCTCCTCCCCATGCTCGTCGAGCAGCCCGGTGGCCTCGGGGCGTGGCGGCGGGCCAGCGACGAGCTGCTCGACGGCTCCGTGGCCCAGACCGCCTTCTTCGCAGGCACCGCCGACGTCATCACCCGGAACATGACCCAGGGTGGGACCTACGCGACGATCGCCTTCCTGCCCGCTGCGGTCGTCTCGCTGGTGGCGGTCGGGGGCCTGCTCCTGGCGGGCCGACGGGGGGAGCCGCCGGGCCCGGCTGGCCGGTCATGGCCGCGGCGCACCCTGCTCCCGGCCCTGGCCGCCGTCCCTGCGCTGGTGTTCCTCGTGGTGATCCACTTCGGGAAGGCGGGCTACCTGCTCGCCGCCCTGCCCGCCGGCGTCCTGCTCCTCCTTGCTCCGGCCGCGGCACTCGCGCCCTCGGCCCGGCGGGCGGTCGCCGTCTGCGGCATCGTCGTGTGCAGCGCCACGGCTGCGCAGTTCCTCCTCGCGCCCGGGATCGTGCCGGCGTCGCTCGTCGACGACACCCCGCTGTTCCTCACCAGCTCGGTGAACGGCGCGCCGTTCCCCTTCACGGCCGCCGCAGTGGCCGACAGCGACCGCACCACGTCCCGACAGCTGGCGCTGGCCGACGCCTTCGACCCTGCCCGTGACGTCCTCGTGTGGGGCTGGCTGAACGGGGGCGAGCGCTACCGGCACGCGACGCTGACGCTCCCCGAGTTCACCACCTCGTTGGTCCGGGACTCGACGCACGTGCACACCGCTCGCGCCGGCCGTTGGCGCACCGATCCCGACACCACCCTCGAGGTGCCGCCGGAGGGGAGGGCGGTCTTCGTGCTGGCCCGCGTCCCACCCGACCTCGAGGTGCTCCTCGCCGCGGGGACGGCCCAGGCGGTCGACCTCGACTCGGGTCTCACGGTGTGGGTGGTGGGGCCCGGGGTCACACTGCTCGGCGTCCAGGTGGTGGAAGGCGACACCTCGGTCTGAGGGCGGGCGCCCCGGCGGCCCGTCGTCAGCGGAACAGGTCCTCGGCCGGGTCCCGCACCACCTCGGCGGCCACCGAGGACTCCCGGAGCCACCCGGGGTCGACGCCCCGCACGACGGCGACGGGCACCCCGGCTGCCTTGCCCATCACGAGCTCGGCTGCGCCGGCGAGCTCGTCGGCCACGCACACCTCGGTGACCTGGAGCTCCCTGCCCTGCGCATCGATCGTCCCCCGCAGGTCGACCACCGCTGCGATCCCCGCCGTTCCCAGCGCCACGTCGGTCAGACCCTTGCGCCAGGCACGGCCGAAGGTGTCGGAGATGATCACCCCGACCTCGACCCCGGCCCTCGCCCTGATGCCGTCGCGGATGCGCCTGGCCGACCGGTCGCTGTCGAGGGGGAGGAGGGCGGCCTGCCCGATGGCGACGTTGGAGAGGTCGATGCCGCTGTTGGCGCACACGAAGCCGTGCTTCGTCTCGGTGATGAGGAGGTCGCCGCGCCGCCGCAGCACGCGGCGCGCCTCGTCGAGCACGAGCCGCTTGTGGTCCAACGGGTCGTCGGGGTCGACCGTCGCCAGACGGCCCTCCGCCTTGGACACCACCTTCTGGGTGACCACGACGACGTCGCCGTCCTCGAGCCCGGGGTCGGCGGCCAGGATGACCTCGGCCAGCACGTCGCCCGGCACCACCTCGCCGATGCCGCGCACCGGGAGGAGGCTGATCCCGCCGGTCACGCCCGCCCCAGCGTCGTCCTGGCCAGCGCAGCGGCCTCGGCCGGGCCCGTCATGACGGTGGGCGCCACCAGGCAGCGCACCCCGGCGGCTTCGACCTCGTCCGCCCGGCCGGCGTCGGCCTCGTCGACCACGAGCGTCCCGACGAGCGGCGCGTACAGGCGGGCGACGCCGACGACCGACGCCTCGTGCCCGAGCTCGGTGAGCATCCGGTCGGCCGGACCCTTCAGGGCCGCCCCGGCCACGATCGGCGACACCGCCACGACGTCGTCCCGGCGGGCCCGCAGCGCCTCCCCCACGCCCGGCACCGCAACCACCGGGCCGATCGAGACCACCGGGTTCGAGGGGGCGACCACGATCGAGGTGGCCTCGGCCAGGGCGCTGAGCACGCCCGGGGCGGGAGCGGCCCGCTCGACGCCGTCGAAGCGCACGCCCGTCACCGGCACCGAGTGGCGGCGGCCGACGAAGTAGTCCTGGAACCCGATCTCGCCCTCACCGGCCACGGTCACCATCGTGGCCACGACGTCGTCGGTCATCGGCAGCAGGGCGAGCCCCAGCCCCCAGGCGGCCGACAGCTCGGCGGCGACGGCGCTGAGGGGGGCGCCCTCGGCCAGCCGCTGGGTGCGGTAGAGGTGGGTGGCGAGGTCGCGGTCGCCGAGGCGGAACCAGGTGGCGCCGGCCGCGGAGCCGGGAGGGGCCTGCCCCTCGAAGCGGGCCAGCGCGTCCATGGCCTGCCACGTCTCGCCCTGGAGCCCCCACCCGAGCTCGGTGTTCGATGCGCCGGCCAGGGTGTAGGTGACGGTGTCGAGGTCGGGGCAGATGCGCAGGCCGTGCAGCGTGGTGTCGTCGCCGGTGTTGACGATCGCGGTGATCGACCCGGGCTCGACGACCTGCACGAGGCCGGCGAGGTACCTGGCGGCACCGACCCCCCCGGCGAGGACCGTGATCCGCCGCTCCACGGCCCGACGCTACGCCAGGCCGCTCTCGGGACCTCGCACCGGGCCGGCCGCCCGCTCGTCGGGCGCACGGCCCGGGTCGCCACCAGCCCGTGCGTCCGCCGTCCCCTCGCCGATCAGCGCGAAAGCGCCCTGCGGTACACCTCCACGTGGGAGGCCGCACAGCGAGCCCAGGTCCACGGTGCGGCCAGCGCTGGCCCCCGGGAGCGGCGTGCGGCGACCTCGGGCCCGCCCGCCAGCGTCGCCTCGATCGCCTCGGCCAGGGCGGCCTCGTCGCCGGGGGGGACGGTCAGCGCCGCACCAGCCGAGAGGTCGGCCATCGGCGTGGCCTCCGTGGTGATCAGGGGGGCGCCGCAGGCCAGCGCCTCCAGGGCGGGGAGGCCGAAGCCCTCTGCGAACGGGGCGTACACCGCGGCCGACGACGAGCGCAGGAGGGCAGGGACCACCTCGGCGTCGACGTAGCCGGGGCGGAGGATGCGCTCGGCGAGGCCGCTGGCCGCGATCGCGGCATCGACCTCCTGGGCACCCCAGCCGGGGCGCCCGGCGAGCACGAGCGTGAGGTCGGGGTGACCGGAGGCGACGGCGGAGAAGGCGCGGACGAGGCCGGGGACGGCCTTGCGGGGTTCGAGCGTCCCGTAGAACACCACGAAGGGCGGTCGGATCCCCAGCCCGGCGAGCAGCGCCAGGTCCCGGTCCGGCCCGCCGACGGCCTCGGGCGCGAAGCGCTCGTGGTCGACGCCGTGGGGGATGGCGGACACCGGTGCGGTGGGCGCCAGCAGCTCGCGCAGGCGGTCGGCGGTCCGGTGGCTGACGCAGACGATCGCATCGGCCCGGCTGCCGCTGGCCCGGATCATCCGGGTGAAGTAGGCGACCTTGGCCCGTTCGTGCCACTCGGGGTTGTCGAAGAACGTGAGGTCGTGGACGGTCACCACCTTGGGCCCGCGCAGCAGCAGCGGGAGCGTGTAGTGCGGGCCGTGCCACACCGCCCGGCCGAGGCGGGCGCTCGAGGCGAGGGGCCAGGCCTGCTCCCACGCCAGGCGCAGCGGCCGTCGGCCGGGGGCGACGGCCGCCACCTCCGCCCCCGGGGCCAGGGCCTGCCAGCGGGAGGCGTCGTCCCGGCGGGCCACCAGCGAGAGGTCGACGGCGCCTGCGCCGGCCAGGGCCCGCACGAGCTCGACCACGTACACCCCCGCCCCCGCAGGCCGGGCCGGGATGGCCGACACGTCGAGCGCCACGCGAGGCGCTCCCACGTCGCCGGTCACCAGGGCCGCCGGCCGGTCCTGGTGCACCCGGCCGTGACGGCGCTGCCGCCCACCTCGCGGGACCGCATCCCGACCCTTCCGACCGTCACACCCGTCGTCCGGTGGCGCCGACGCCCTCCGCTGCGGCTGCGTAGGCCTCGGCGTGGGCGCGGGCGCTGGCCTCCCAGGTGAACGCTGCCGCCCGGGCAGCGCCGGCTGCGCTCCGCTCCGCTCGGTGCCCCTCGTCCTCGACGAGCCGGAGCAGGGCGGCGCCCAGGGCCTCGACGTCGCCGACGGGCACGAGGTCGGCTGCGCCGCCCGCCACCTCGGGCAGGCAGGCGGCATCGGTCGTCACCACCGGGCACCCGCGCGCCATCGCCTCGGCCACCTGCATCCCGAACCCCTCGTAGCGGGCGGGGTGGGCGAGGGCGAGCGCGCGGCGGTACAGCACCTCGAGCTCGGGGTCGCCCACCTTGCCGAGCACCACGACGCCCGGGCGGTCGAGGTCGGGCGGCTCGCCCCACCCGGCCGGGCCCGCCATCACCAGCTGCAGGTCGAGGTCCGGACGCGCGGCGCGCACCGCGGCGTGGGCCCCGACCAGGTCCACGGCACCCTTCCTCGGCTCGATGGTGCTGGCGAAGAGCACGAAGGGCTCCCGCACGCCGAGCCGTCCGAGCACCTCCTGCGTGGCCGCAGGGCCGGGATCCGGGCCCACCTCGACCCCGTGGTGGGCCACGTGCACCCGGTCGGCGGCGAAGCCCTCCCTCAGCAGGTCGTCGCGCCCCCAGGCCGTGGGGACGACGACCGCCGCGGCGTCGCGCCTCGCCAGGTCGAGGCCTCGGCGGTGGAACGAGACCCCCCTCGGGGTGAGGTGCTCGGGCTGGCGGAGGAAGACGAGGTCGTGGACGGTCACGACCAGTGGTCGGCCGCCGGCCGGCGGCACGGCGAGGCTGGTGGCGTGCAGCACCTCGCCCGGAGCTCGCACGAGCGGACGCCGGAGGCGGTGCCAGAGCTCGTAGCGGGCGGGCGCCGGGGGCCACCCGAGGTCGACCCAGGTGGCGCCGAGGCCGTCGGGGCGGGCGCCGGCGGCGAAGGCGACGGGGGTGACGCCCGTCCCCGGCAGCGCCCCGAGGAGCGATCGGACGTACCTCCCGATGCCGCCGGCGACGGGCTGCAGCAGCTGCCCGGCGTGCACCGCGACGGTCCGGGGGGGCATCGTCGGTCACCGTAGACTGCGGCCCGTGCCGGCCCCCTCGACCCCGCCCTCCACGACCTCGACCAGCGCGTGAAGGCGCTCATCACCGGGGCGGGCGGCTTCGTCGGTGGCTACCTGCGATCGCACCTCGAGGCCGAGGGCGACGAGGTCGTCGGGCTCGACCAGGAGGTCGACATCACCGACGGCCGGTCCATCAGGCGAGCGGTCGAGGACCACGCTCCCGAGGCCGTCTACCACCTCGCCGCCGCCAGCAACGTGGGCTCCTCGTGGTCGGCTCCGGTGGAGGTGCTGCGGGTCAACGCCGAAGGCACCCTGAACGTGCTGCTCGCCTGCGAGGCAGCGGGCGTTCGCCGCGTCCTCGCCATCGGCAGCGCGGAGGAGTACGGCAAGGTCGACCCCGCGGACCTCCCCCTGCAGGAGACCGCCCCGCTGCGGCCCGTCACCCCGTACGGCGTGAGCAAGGTCGCCTCCGGGTTCCTCGCCCTCCAGGCGTTCCTCGGCCGGGGACTCGGCGCCGTGCGGGTGCGGCCCTTCAACCACCTGGGCCCGTCGCAGTCGGGGCGCTTCGTCGCGTCCGCCCTGGCAGAGCAGGTGGCCCGCAACGAGCACGTCGGCAACGACGTCGTCCTCGCCGGCGACCTGAGCCCCCGACGGGACTTCACCGACGTCCGGGACGTGGTGCGCGCCTACCGGCTGCTCGTCGAGCACGGCGAGCCCGGTGAGGTCTACAACGTGTGCAGCGGCACCGACCGGGCCATCGCCGAGGTGGCGGACCACCTCATCGGTCGGGCCCACCGGCCGATGCGCATCGAGCTCGACCCCGAGCGGCTGCGCCCGGTCGAGCTGCCCGTGCTGCGGGGTGACCCGACCAGGCTGCGCCAGGCCACGGGCTGGGAGCCCGAGATCCCGCTCGAGGAGACCCTCGACGGCCTGCTGGACTGGTGGCGGGAGCGGGTCGCCGCCGGCGACTGAGCTGACCGGCTGAGCGCCGCCGGGAGCGAGCGCCGCCGGGAGCGGGCCCCGCCGGCTCGGGGGAACGGCCGGCCAACGGTGCGCCGTCGGCACCGCATCCTGCCGTGGTCGCCTGCGAAGGGCTCCTCGGCGACGGCGCAGGAGGGTCGACGGTCGACCTGTCGCGACCTCGACGAGCCGGCGGGGCCCCGCACGACCCGGACGGAGACGGGCACGGGGGGTGTGACCAGCGGGATCGGGCCCTGGTCGCACGGTCGGCACCGGCTCGTCTGTGCAGAGCCCGTCGTTCTCCGTTACGGTGCCGTTCACCTTCCGGTGCAGCCTGTTCACCGGGAGGGTGAGGGTGGCGCAGGAGCGCCGGGGCTCGGAGAAGGTCGATGTCGTCTGTGAGCAGTGCCGTGACAACCTGGCAGTCGGCCGGGTGGGGGGTCCAGGTGGGCCCGCCGCTCTCGATCGCCCTCGCCCTGGTGCTCGGCTTCGTGCTGGGCGTCCTCGCACGGGGTGCGTTGCGCAACGTGGCAGGTCGTCCGAGCACCGCCGTGGCGCCCGAGCCCGCTCCCCGGCCCGTCCCTGCCGAGCCGGTCCCGGCCATCACCCCTCGCAGGGAGATCGAGACCGAGCTCGAGCGGTCGCGCCGCCACAACCGCCCGTTCGCCGTCATCCGGCTGCCCGGCCAGGCGACCCCCCCGGTGGGCGAGGCGGTCGGCTCGAGGGGCCGCTGGAACGCCCTCCGCCCGCAGGTCCGCCAGCCGCTGTCGCTCCTCCTCCGCAGCATCGACCGGTGCTGCACCGACCGTCGTGACATCTACCTCGTCCTCCCCGAGACGGGGCGGGTCGGGGCGGAGCGGCTCGTCGCCCGCATCAAGGCCGAGGTCCCGGGCACGTCGAGCGCCGAGGCCGTCCGGCTGGTCGTGTTCCCCGAGGACGGCGTGACGGCGGCGGCGCTGCTCGAGGCGCTCCAGGCGCCGAGCGCCACGGCGGACGACCAGGACCGTCTCCCTGCCCCGACGGTCGGGCCCGTGACGTGGCCGTCGCAGCGCCGTCCCGGCGCACGATCCCTCCGGTCCGAGGAGGTCTGAGGCCGTGGCCGACTTCTCCCTCAACCCCGTCGCGCGACCGATCCCCGCCTCGCCCGGCCTGTACCTCTACCTGGGCGTGAAGCGCCTGTGCGACGTCGTGCTCGCCCTCACGTGCCTGCCGATCCTCCTCCCGGTGCTCCTGCTGTGCGTCATCGCGATCCGGCTGGACTCACCAGGGCCTGCTCTCTACGCCCAGCAGCGGACGGGCCAGCACGGTCGCCGGTTCAGGATGTGGAAGTTCCGGACGATGGTGATCAACGCGGAGGAGCTGAAGCCGAGCCTCGCCCACCTCAACATCCTGCCGCCGCCCGACTTCAAGATCCTGGACGACCCCCGCATCACGCGCGTCGGTCGGTTCCTCCGTCGCACCAGCGTGGACGAGCTGCCGCAGCTGATCAACGTGCTGCTCGGCCACATGTCGCTGGTCGGCCCCCGCCCGACCTCCTTCGCAGCGAGCACCTACGACCTGTGGCACACGAAGCGACTCGAGGTCCGTCCCGGCCTCACAGGTCTCTGGCAGGTGCGGGGCCGCAACGTCTCCACGTTCGACGAGCGACTCCGCCTCGACATCCAGTACATCCAGACCATGTCGTTCTCGAGCGACCTGCGGATCATCCTCGCGACGCTCGGGTCCGTCGTGAAGCGCGCGGGCGCGTAGCTGCCGGGCACGCCGGAGGACATCCTGCGATGCACGGGGTCAAGCTTGGGTTCGCGCTCGCGTTCCTGTTGTCGGGCGCGCTGCTGTTCCAGCTGCGTGGACGGCGCGCCGAGATCCGGGGGGCCATGACCCAGGTGGTGATCGGGACGATCGTCGGCGCGGGGGGCGCCGGCCTCGTGCTGAGCTCCCGGGTCGACCTCGTGCCCGACCGCTGGGAGTCGTTCGTCGTCGCCCTCCTCGGCGTCGGGTTGGCAGGTGAGGTGGCCGTCGTGCTGTGGCTGCGCACGGTGGCGCGCAGCGCACGTGGCATCGTGAGATCATGACGACGCTCGACTCGGACGCCCGGGCGGCGGGGCCCGGCGGCGCCAGGCGAGAGGTGGACGTCCTCGACGGGGCGGCCCCCCCGCCGGACGGGCACGGGGCTCTGGTCGGTGGGGACGATCGTCCGCTGCTCGGCGCCAGGATCCGGTCCAAGGCGCGCTGGCTGGGCTTCGCCATCTTCGCCGCGCTCGTCGTGGCGGTCGTCACCGGCGGCAGGACCCTCTCCCTCGGCCTGCTGGGCGCGCTCGTCGTCCTCGTCACCCTGTCGCGCACCCGCTGGGCCGCGCTGCTGTTCATCTTCGCCCTGTACCTGAACATCCCCGCCGTGGCGACGCAGCTGCACGGCGTGCCGTCGGCGGTGGCGTCGGCGTCAGTGCTGCTCCTGGCCGTCCCGTTCGCGAGCTACCTCGTGTTCCAGCGGCAGCCGCTCGTCGTCACCGTCACCCTGCCGCTGATGCTGGTGTACTTCGCCAGCCTGCTCGGGAGCACGGCGGTGTCGTCCTCCCCGGAGATCTCGCTGCCCGCCGTCGTGGTGTTCCTCACCGAGGGGCTGGTGCTGTTCTTCCTCGTCACCAACGTGGTGCGGACGGCCGCGATGGTGCGCCAGGTGATCTGGGTCCTCCTCATCGCCGGGAGCATCATGGGTGCGCTGTCGATCTACCAGGAGGTCACCGGCACCTACGAGAACACCTACGGGGGCCTGGCACAGGTCAGCGAGGGCCAGTTCAAGATCGGCGAGAACGTCGACGGCAAGGAGACCCGCAACCGCCTCGCCGGGCCGATCGGTGAGCAGAACCGCTACGCCCAGGTGCTGCTCGTGCTCATGCCGCTCGTCATCGTGCGGGCGCGGGCGGAGCGGAAGCGCTGGCTCCGGCTGGCGGCGGCCGGCGCCGGCCTCCTCATCCTCGGGGGGATCCTCCTCACCTTCTCCCGTGGCGCCGCCGTGGCCGGGGCGGTGGTGCTGCTCCTCCTCGTGGTGATCCGAGAGGTCCGGCTACGGCACGTCCTCGGCCTCGCTGCGGTCCTCGTGGTGGTGACATCCCTCGTCGCGCCCGACTTCGTCGTGCGGGTCGCCTCGCTCGAGGGGGTGGGGGCGCTCAACTCGGAGGACAGCTCCGAGCCCGACGGCGCCATCCTGGGGCGGGCCACGTCGAACCTCGCGGCGTGGAACGTCTTCTCCGACCACCCCTTCCTCGGCGTCGGTCCGTCGCAGTACTTCCGGCTCTACTCCGAGGAGGCGGCGAACGACCTCGACCTCCGACGTTTCGACTCCAACCGGCGGGCCCACAACCTGTACCTCGAGATCGCGGCGGACAGCGGCATGATCGGGCTGCTGTCGTTCCTGGCTGCCGTGGGGGCGACCATGGTGCAGCTGTTCCGGCTGCGGCGGCGCTTCCGTGCGACGCGCCCCGACCTGGCGAGCTACGCGACCTCGTTCCTGGTGGCGCTCGTCGCCTACCTGGTGACCGGGACCTTCCTGCAGCTGTCGTACCAGCGCTACTTCTGGATCCTCGTGGCGCTCGCTGCGTCCGTCGTGTGGGTCCTCCAGCGCGAGGAGCCCGGACCAGCGGCCCAGGTGGGCGGCCCGGAGCTCAGGCCCGCTCGCGCTGGCTAAGATCGGACCCCACGCTGAGTAGGGCCCAACGCCCCGCGTGTTCGTAGAGGTTCGATGAGAGGCAGGACGTGGAGTTCAATCACTTCGTCGGGATCGTGCGGCGGTGGTGGATCACCCTGCTCTTCGCCGTGCTGGTGGGAGCCCTCGCCGGCTACACGATCGCCGAGGCCACGCCACCTTCGTACGAGTCCACCTCGAGGATCCTCGTCGGGCCCCTGAACACCGACCGCAACATCCAGGAGGCTGGGGGTCGGTTGGCGGAGACGTACGCCGAGATGGCGGGGACCACCCCGGTCATCGAGGCGGCGCTCGCCCGGTTGAGCGACGACACGGGCTTCATCGACCCCAGGGTGGAGGCCACCGCCGACGACGTGACCCGCATCGTCACGCTGCGGGTGCGGGCCCGGACCGCGACGGGGGCGTCGACCCTCGCCAACTCGGTGGCCATCGAGCTCCAGGAGCTGGTCGACGGGGGCGGTGTGCGCCCCGAGGGCCAGGTCCAGATCGTCGAGCTCGCCCAGACGCCGAACGACCCCGTGGCGCCGAACGTGAGCCTCATCGTCACGCTCAGCGTGCTGACCGCCCTGATCCTGGCTGTCGGCCTCGCACTGCTCTTCGAGCACCTGATCGACGCGGTGCAGCAGCCCGACGAGCTCCTGGATGCCACCGGCGCCAGCTTCGCCGCCGCCCTGTCGCCTCGGACGCGGCTCGGTCCCGGGCGCAAGGGCACCGGGCTGGTCGCCACCGATCCGAACGCGCCGGCTGCGGCCGACCTGCGGGTGATCGCCACGAACCTCGAGCTGTCGCTCCCCGAGGGCGCCCGCACGGTCCTGGTGGCCGGTGTCGACGAGCGGTCCGGGAGCGCCGCCGTCGCAGCCAACCTCGCCACCGTCATCGCCGAGGCCGGCAGGACCGTGCTCCTGGTCGACTTCACCGACGACGGCGCCTCGCTCGTCGCGTTCCCCGAGGTGACCGACGAGACGCTCCAGCGAGCCGGCGGTCGGCCGATCGCCATCTCCGACGGCTCGCTCTCGCTCGTCGCCAAGGGCGCCGTCCCCGTCATGGAGGAGGCCCACGCACGTGCGCTGCTCGAGGACCCCGGCACCAGCGCCGAGCGCGTGCTCCTCCACGTGCCCCACCTCCCGGCGAACGCCGACGGCCTCGTCTGGAGCCGCGTCGCCGACGCCACCGTCGTGGTGGCCCAGCGGGCATCCGCCCGGCGGGCCGTCGTCGAGGCCGTCGCCGACCAGCTGCGCTGGGCCGGGGCGAACATCGTCGGCGCCGTCCTCAGCGAGCGCACGTGGGAGACGCAGCGGCGCCCGTTCGGGGAGTCCGTGCGGCGGGCGTTGAGCGCGACCCGGGGCCGACGGAC
This sequence comes from uncultured Acidimicrobiales bacterium, assembly GCA_902805555.1. GTDB lineage: Bacteria > Actinomycetota > Acidimicrobiia > Acidimicrobiales > CADCSY01 > CADCSY01. Next base: position 38,493 of record CADCSY010000086.1, read on the forward strand.
CCGAGGCACCCAGGCAGGTGATGCACCTGCGCAGGCGAGCGAGCCCGTGTACGGCGCGTACCGGGGGGAGGGATTGGTCCCGCAGACCCCGGGTTCGCCCGATGCGAGCTCGTCGAAGTCGTGACGCAGGGACCCCCGGGGACTCGGGGCGCCTCCCACCGGCGAGCGTCGTCGCAGGCATCGCCGGCAGCTGGCCGACGGGGGCCGGCTTCCGCCCCCCCGATCGACCCGGTCCACCCCACCGTCCGGGCCGCCGGGCGCGCTCTCGACGACCACGGCCTCGCATGGTGCGTGCTGCGCGGTGAGGACGACCTGCTGGTGCCGAGCGGCGACGTCGACCTGCTGGTGGAGTCGGGCGCGCTCCCCGTCCTCCGGCGGGCGCTGGCCGGGGCCGGCTTCGTCGAGCTCCCGTCGTGGGGGCGCAGGCCGCACCACTTCTTCGTCGGCTACGACGCCGGGACCGATGTCTGGCTGAAGCTCGACATCGTCGACGAGCTCGCCTTCGGGCCGTTGCACGAGCTCGTCATGGCAGGGGCACGGGGCTGTCTGGCCCGCCGGCGCCGTGCCGGCGACCTCCCGCTGCCAGCGGCCGGCGACGCCTTCTGGCTGCTGCTGCTGCACGGGCTGCTCGACCGGCCCCGGATCGCCGACCGCCACCGGTCGACCCTCGCGCTGCTGGCGGCGGAGGACGTGACCGGCCCCCTGCAGGAGGCGGTCTCCGACCTCCTGCCGGCGGGGTCGGACGCGGCACAGGTCCCGCTCCTGGTCCGAGACGGGAGGTGGGACGCCGTCGAGGCGCTCCGGGGGCCCGTCAGGCGCGGGCTCGTCCGCACCCAGCGGGCGCAGGCGGCGAGGCGCCGCCTGCGCAACGCGCTCGGCCGGCGGTCGACGAAGCTCGTGTCGGCCGTCGTGCGCCCCGGTGCGTCGGTGGCCCTGCTCGGCCCTGACGGTGCCGGCAAGACCACGCTCGCCGAGGCCCTCGCCCGGTCGCTCTTCCTCCCGACCCGCACCCTGTACCTGGGGCTGTACCCGGGCGGGCGCCGGGCCCGGGCGAGACGCGTGCCGGGCGCGGGCACCGCCCGCCTCCTCGGCCGGATCGCCGTCACCTGCGCCCGAGCCGCCGGCCACCGCCGCCGGGGCCGCATCGTCATCTTCGACCGCTACCCCTACGACGCCTTCCTGCCGGTCCCCGAGGCCACTCCCCGCAGGACGCGAGCTCGGCGGGCGCTCCTGGCGCACGCCTGCCCCGCCCCCGACCTCCTCGTCGTGCTCGACGCCCCCACCGAGGTGCTGCGGGCCCGCAAGGACGAGCACCCGCCCGAGAAGATCGAGGCCCAGCGACAGCGCTACGCGCAGCTCGCCGAGCGGCTGCCGAACGGGGTCGTGGTCGACTCGACGCCGGGCGCGGAAGCCGTCCGACGCCACGTGACCGCGCTGCTCTGGGCCCGACAGGGCGAGCGGTGGGCCAGGCCGGGACGGCGATGACCTCCGACGTCGTCTCGACGACCACGGTGCCCGGCAGCGGGGCTGCGCCGCAGGGGGAGCTGACCCGCCAGGTCAGGGGCTCGTCCCTGCTCCTGGTGGGCAAGGTGATCTCGGTCCTCGTGAACCTGCTCGTGCAGGTGCTGATCGTCCGCTACCTCACGAAGTCCGACTACGGCGCGTTCGCCTACGCCCTCTCGCTGGTCACGATGGCGTCGACGGTCGTGACGCTCGGCCTCGACCGGGGGGTGTCGCGCTTCCTCGCCCTCTACGACGAGGAGCACGACCAGCGCAAGCTGCTGGGGACGATCGTGCTCCAGGCAGGCGTGATCCTGTGCCTCGGCCTGTCGGCCGTCGTGCTCGCCATCGGGCTCCAGGGGTGGCTCCGGAGCTCCGCCATCGACGACCCCGTCGCCGTCTCGATCCTGCTCATCCTGGTCCTCCTGGCCCCGATCGAGGCCTACGACGGGCTCATGGTCAACGTGTTCGCCGTGTTCGCCCGGCCCGGCGCCATCTTCTTCCGCAGGCACGTGCTCACACCGCTCCTGCGCCTCTCGGTCGTCGGCGTGCTGATCCTGGCGGGTCGGGACGTCGAGTTCCTGGCCATCGGCTACGTCCTGACCGGCCTCATCGGGGTGGCCCTCTACACGGGCCTGCTCGTGCGGCTCCTCCGCCAGCGGGGGCTGTTGACCGGCGTGCGGGCCAACGGGGTCTCCATGCCGATCCGCGCCATGTTCGCGTTCTGCCTCCCGCTGCTGACCACCGACCTCCTCTTCGTCCTGATGAACACCACGGACGTGATCCTGCTCGGGCGGTACGGGGGCGCGGAGGACGTCGCCGCCTACCGGGTCGTCCAGCCCGCAGCGCGCGTGAACCAGCTCGTCTTCACGAGCTTCGCCGTCCTCTTCACGCCCTTGATGGCCCGGATGTTCGCCCGCAAGGACGAGGAGGGGGCATCGACGCTCTACTGGCACACCGCCGTGTGGGTGGCGGTGTTCTCGTTCCCCCTGTTCGCCCTCACGTTCTCCTTCGCCGGCCCGCTCACCGTCACCCTCTTCGGCGAGCGCTACGCCAGCTCGGCGACCTACCTCTCGTTGCTCGCCGGCGGCTACTACATCAACGCAGCGCTCGGCTTCAACGGGACGACCCTGCGGATGCTCGGGCTCGTCCGCTACTCCGTCACGGTGTCGCTGATCGCCGCCGCCGTGAACGTGGTCCTCAACTTCGCGCTCATCCCCCGCCACGGGGCGCTCGGGGCGGCGATCGCGACGGCGCTCACGCTCGTCGGCCACAACGCGCTGAAGCAGACCGGCCTGCGGCTCGGGACGGGCATCACGATCTTCGACTGGCGCTACCTGCGGATCTACCTGGTCATCGTGGCCAGCGCCGGACTGCTGCTCGGCGTCCAGGTCCTCTTCGACCCCCACCTCGCGGTGGGCGCCGTGCTGGTGGCGGCCACGTCGTTCCTCGTGCTCCTCGTGGGGCGCAGCGAGCTCGACGTCGGTGACACGTTCCCGGAGGTGCTCCGGGTGCCGATCATCGGCCGCCTGCTGTCGAGCGGGGGAGCGCGCCCGTGATCGAGATCGCCAGCGTCGCGGACGTGGTGGTCGGCGCCAACCGCAAGGGCGAGATCTCCGGCGCCCCCTGGACGTACCTCCTGCCACGGCTCTCGCTCCGGCGCGCCCTGTGCATCGGGGAGCCCGACGCGGCGACGCGCCGGACCCTCGAGCGCCTCGCAGCCACGGTCGACGTCCGTCCGATCCCGGCTGCGAACGGTGTCGCCGCCTCGAGCGGTGCACTGGGCCTGGAGCTGCTCCCCGAGGGCAGCATCGACCTCGTCGTCCTCACCTCCCGGTCGGGTCCGGTCCGTCGCGACCAGCGGGCGCTCTCGCACCTCCGACGCGCGCTCGGCCCCGACGGGCGCCTGTACATCGAGCCGGGGCGGCCGGAGTACGACGCCGCTGCGCTGCGGGGGGCCGGCTTCGGGTCGGTCGTGCCGCTGCGCAGCACCTCCTCCGGAGGTGCGGTGCGGTCGGCGGTGCCCGCCGAGGACCTGGCCACGGTCCGGTACTTCGCAGCCAACGGGCACGAGGGGCACCGGCTGCTCCCACTCGGGCGCAGCGCGCTGGCACGGCGCCTCGGGCGCGCGGTGACGAGCGCGTTCCCGACCGGAGCCACGGCGCTGCTCGCAGCCGTGGAGCCCGGCGCCGACGAGATCGCGCCCCGGTGGGTGCGCCAGATCGCGGCTCGGAGCGGGGCGGACATCGAGCACCACCGCTGGGGCCTGTGGGCTCGCGGCGACTACGAGTCCCAGAAGGTGGTGCTCTTCCTGTTCAGGGGGGACGAGCCAGGTGCCGAGGTGGTCGTCAAGCTCACCCGCCACCCGATGCACAACCACCGGCTCGAGAACGAGCGGCGGGCACTGGAGCTGCTGCACGACGTCGAGGTGTGCGGCGAGGGCCGCGTGCCGCGACGGGTCTTCCACGGCTGCGAGGGGGGGCTCGCCGTGCTCGGCGAGTCGATGGTCCACGGCCGCCCGTACGCGACCGCGGCCGACGCCTCCCCCGACAACCCGTTGCTGCACGACGCAGCGACGTGGCTCACGGCGCTCGGGAGCGCCACCGCGGTCGCGCACGACGCGCCACCGGTGGCAGCGGTCCTCGACCGGCTGGTGAGGCGCTTCGACGAGGTCTACCGACCATCCGCGGCGACCACCGGCTTCCTCGAGAGCCAGGTGGCCGCGTTCGAGACCGTCCCGTCGTTGCCCCTGGTGTTCCAGCACGGCGACCCCGGCGTCTGGAACCTCCTCGTCCAGCCGTCCGGCAAGGTGTCCTTCCTGGACTGGGAGGCGTGCGACCCCGAGGGCCTGCCGCTGTGGGACCTCTTCTACTTCCTCCGCTCGGCGGCGACCCACGCCAGCCGCGTGGAGGGCGTGCGGGGGTGGATGCGACCGGTGCTGCGGCACTTCCTGGAGGGCTCGCCGTTCACACCGGCCATCGCCGGGGCGGTCCGCTCGTACGTCGACGCCGTCGGCGTGCCACCGACCCTGGTGGGGCCGTTGTTCCACCTGTGCTGGGTGCACCGCGCGCTGAAGGAGGCGGGTCGGCTCCCGGCAGGGCGGCTCGACACGGGCCACTACGCGACGCTGGTGCGCAGGTCCCACGAGGCTCACCGTTCGCCGGCCTTGACGTCCATCCTCACGGGTGCCGACCATGGCTGAGCAGACCCTCCAGGACGTCGACTTCGACCTGCACGGGCTGGTCGGGGTGCGCCTCTGCGACGCGTCGGCGGCAGACGTGGCGGCCGTCCGCCGCCAGCTCGGTCCCGTGCAGCGCCGCCTCGACCGTCCGCCCGACGTGACGGTCCGCTTCGTCGACCGTCTGCCCTCCCGGTCGCCGCTGCGCTACCTCGGCCCGGACGAGGCCGGGTTCACCGACGACGCGTTCCTCGTCCTGCGCAGCAAGCACAAGGCCAAGGCGCGCGTCGAGGTGCCCCTCGCAGACGTGGGCCGACCCTGCGAGCTCGTGTGCGAGCGGGGCCTGCCCGCGGTGCCGCTGCTCATCCCCATCCTCAACCTGACGGCGCTGGTCAACGGTGCGCTGCCGCTGCACGCCGCCGCCTTCGAGCGCAACGGGGTCGGCGCCGTGGCCACCGGGTGGTCCAAGGGCGGCAAGACCGAGTCGCTCCTGGCCTTCGCCGGCCACGGCGGCCGCTACGTCGCGGACGAGTGGGCCTACATCGAAGGTGACGGGGCGCGCGTGCACGGCGTGCCCGAGCCGCTGCGCATCTGGGACTGGCACCTCCCGGAGGTGCCGGCCGTCGCAGGGCAGCTCACCCTCGGCAACCGGGCGCGCCTCGGCGTCCTCCGAGGCGCAGCCGCCGGCCACGAGCGGACCCCGGCCTGGGCGCGCGGCACGGGCGTGGGGCGCCTCGGGGACCGAGCTGCGCACGCGTTGCAGCGCCAGCGCCACGTCGACCTCGCGCCCGAGCGGCTGTTCGGCGCCGACCTCGGGTCGCTCACCACGAGCTTCGACCTGCTCCTCTTCGTCACGAGCACCGACGGTCCGGAGACCACCATCGAGCCCATGGACCCCGCCGAGGTCGCAGGCCGCATGGTCGCCTCGCTCCAGTTCGAGCGCCTCGGCCTCCTCGGGTTCTACCGCATGTTCCAGTTCGCGTTCCCGGGCGAGGTCAACCCGTCGATCGAGGGCGCGGAGGAGCTGGAGCGGGCGCGCCTCCTCGAGGTCTTCGCCGGCAAGCGGACGTACCGCGTCGCCCACCCGTACCCGGTCCGGCTGGCGGAGCTCCGGGACGTGATGGGCCCGTGCTTCGACGGGGGGACGGCATGACTGCGGCACCCGGGACGACGGCGCCGTCCGCGCTGGACCTCAGCCGACGGCTGGACTGGCGGTTCCTGCTGCCTGGCGCCCACCTCGGTCGGGTGGCCGTCGTCGGCGAACCCGATGCGCTGCTCGGCCCTGCCCTCTCGGCCGGCGCCGAGGCGCCGGTCTTCGACGGCGGGCGTGCCGCCGAGGCGAGCTTCGACGTCGTCGTCAGCTGCGGGCTGCCGGCGCAGGGAAGGGCGCGATCGCTCGTGGCGCCTGGTGGCCACCTCTACGTCGAGGCCGGCAGCCGGCTGTCCGGGAGCCGGTCGGCGAAGGCGCTGGTCGACGACGGCTTCCAGTCGGTGGTCCAGCACGCGAACCTCCCCCGCCTCGCCGCCCCCACCGAGATCTTCCCGCTGCGCAACGGTCCGGCCACCCGCTTCGCCGTCAGCCGCCACGGTGGCCGCTCCCTGCGGACCCGGGCAGCCGGGTTGGTGGCCCGCACCCGCCCGACCGCGCTTCCCGGGCTGCCGGTGACCGTCGTCGGCCGCCGGCCCCTCGGGCCCGACGACGCGCCCCCGCCACCCGGGGTGCTGAGCGTGCTCGACGACGATGCGCTCCAGGGGCTGGGCGGGCACCCGGCGGGTCCGTGGCCGGCGACGGTGCTGATCACGCCCCGGTACTCGACCTCCCGCCACGTGATCGCCGCGGTGCTGGGCCAGGACGGTCGTCCCCAGCTGGTGGTCAAGGTGCCGCGGCTCACCGGCGACAACGCTGCGGTCGAGCGGGAGGAGCGCAGCCTCGCTTCCCTGACTGCGTCGGGGCCGAGGTCGGCGCGCCTGTCGCCCCACGTGCACGCCTTCCCCCTGGTGGGAGAGCGCCGCTGGCTCGTCGAGAGCGCCGTCCCGGGCGAGCCGCTGGGACGTCGTGCGCTGCGGGCCGACCGACGGGGAGCCGTCGCCGGCGTGGTGGCGTGGCTCGGGGATCTGCCGGTGGCCGGACGCAGCGCACCGGGGGACGACGGCCGCCTCGAGCGGCTGCTGCTGGCCCCGCTCCGCATGCTCGGCGAGGCGCTGTCCGGCACCGACGACCACGACCTGGTCGCCAGGACCGTCGAGGAGGTGGAGCAGCTCCGGGGCGCTCCCCTCCCCGTGGTGTTCGAGCACGGGGACCTCAGCCACCCGAACCTCGTGCGACAGGAGGACGGGCGCCTCGTGGTGGTCGACTGGGAGCTGGCCGAGCCGGCGGGCCTGCCCTCGCAGGACCTGCTCTTCTTCCTCGCCTACGCCGCAGCGTCGGTGGAACGAGCCGTGACGGTGGGGGCGCAGGTGCGTGCCTTCGCCGACGCCGTGAGGGCCCGGGGCGGGTGGGGACGGCACGAGCTCGAGCTCGACGCAGCCCGGCTCGGCTACGACCGGAGCCTCCTCCGCCCGCTCGCCATCGCCTGCTGGGCCCGCCAGTCCGCCCACCTCCTCGTCCGGACGAGCACCACCTGCGGGACGACGCGCTCGCCGGAGGCGGTGGCACACCTCCGCGCCAGCCGGGGCATGGCGCTGTGGCGCGACGCAGTGGGTTCGCCGGCGGTGAGCTGGTGCTGACGCTGAACGCGGTCGACGCCGCCACGACCGGTCCCCGTCGGACGAGGAGCTGACGGGCGATGCGGCTCCTGTACATCACCAACGGCTTCCCGTTCCCGCTCACCAGCGGGTACCTGCGCCACTACTTCCTGCTGCGCGAGCTGGGCACCCGGCACGAGGTGACCCTGCTGTCGCTCGCCGGCCCCGGGTTCGAGCCCGGTGACACCGCCGCCCTCGAGCCGTTCACCGTCGCGATCGAGACGTTCGGGGGAGGCCGGCGCCTGTCGCTCGGGGGGAAGGTGCGCCGACGGGTGCGGACCCTGGCACCTGGCTCGGCGGACGGGCCCGTGGCCGCGATGCGCGACGCAGCCGGCGCGCTCGTGCGCGACGGTGCCGTCGATGCCGCCGTCTTCAGCGGGAAGGCCACCTACCCGGTCCTCGCCGGCCTCGGTGACCTCCCCGTGGTGGTGGACCTGTGCGACGCCACCTCGAGCCGGCTGCGGGGCGGGATCCGGCACGAGGAGCCGCGCCGCATCCCCGCCGTGCTGCTCGAGTACGCGAGCGTGCGACAGGTCGAGCGCAGGCTCCTGCTCAGGGGCGACCAGCTCCTGTTCGCCTCCGCCCGGGACCGCGACGCGCTCCTCGACGGCCCCCACCCCAGGGCCGTCGTGGTGCCGAACGGCGTCGACCTCGACGCCTGGTCCCGCACCACCCCGCAGCTCGGGCGGGACGAGGTCGTCTTCACCGGGAAGATGAGCTTCCCGCCGAACGAGCACGCAGCGCTGCACCTCGCGAAGCACGTGATGCCGCTGGTGCGCCAGGCGGTGCCCGGCGCGCACCTCTCGATCGTCGGCAGAGACCCGACGGCGCGCCTGCTCCGCGTGGCCGACGCCCCGGGCGTCACGGTGACCGGCCTCGTCCCCGACGTCCGGCCGTACCTCGAGCGGGCGTCGGTCTTCGCAGCACCGCTCCACTTCGGGGCCGGGATCCAGAACAAGGTGCTGGAGGCGATGGCCATGGAGGTGCCGGTCGTGGCCTCCACCGTCGCCGCCGCCGGGCTCCGGGCCGGGGACCGCTCGGAGCCGCCCGTCACCGTGGCCGACGACCCGGCGGCGACCGCAGCCGCAGTGGTGGCCCACCTGCGAGCCGCCGCCGGTGGCGCCGCCCCCGACCGCGCCGGGCGCCGCTACGTCGAGGAGCACTTCGTCTGGCGGGGGAGCGCCGCCCTCGTCGAGCAGGCCCTGGGCGCCGCCGTGGGTGCCACCGACCGGTCTTGGGAGCGCTGACGATGGTCACGATCGCACTCATCGGTGCCGACGGTGCAGGCAAGACCACGATCGGCCGTCGGCTCGAGGACGAGCTGCCCTTCCCGACGAAGTACCTCTACATGGGTGTCAACGCCGCCGCCGGCAACCACGTCCTGCCGACGACGAGGTTGGTCCGAGCGGTCAAGAAGGCGACCGGGGCCCCTCCCGACACGGCGGGGCCGCCCGACCCCCTCAGCGCTCGCCGGGACGGGCGCGGTGGCGGTCTGACCCGGCGGGCGCGCAGGAGCGCGCGCGCCACCCTCCGCCTGCTCAACCGGCTCGCCGAGGAGTGGCACCGCCAGCTGCTGGCCTGGCGCCACGAGCGCCGCGGTGAGGTGGTGATCTTCGACCGGCACTACTTCTCCGACTACCTGGCCTACGACATCACCGGCGGGCCCGGCCTCCCGCTCAGCCGCCGCATCCACGGCCTGCTGCTGGCCAAGGCCTACCCCCGCCCGGACCTGGTGATCTTCCTCGACGCCCCGGCCCAGGTGCTCCTCGACCGGAAGGGAGAGGGCACGCTCGAGTCCCTCGAGCGGCGCCGGGGGGACTACCTGGCGGTCGCCCCCCACAGCCGCCGCTTCGAGGTCGTGGACGCAAGCCAGCCCGTGGACGTCGTGCTGGACGAGGTGGTCCAGCTCGTGCGTGCGGCGGCGGGCGACCACCGGGCAGGACGCTGACCGTGCCGACCGTGCTGGTGACCGACGCCGGGCGTGGCAGCGCCATCGCCATCATGCGCTCCCTCGGGCGAGCCGGGTGGCGGGTCGTCGCGGCCGACGCCGACCCCGCCAGCCCCGGCTTCCGCTCCCGCCACGTCCAGGAGCGGGTGTCCTACCCACCGGCCGGCTCCGACCCCGACGCGGTGGTCGACGCGCTCGCGCAGGCTGCCTGCCGACACGACGTCGACCTCCTCGTCCCCGTCACCGACGACACCCTCCTGCCGGTCTCGGGCGCCCGGGGACGGTTCCCTGCGCGGTGCCACCTGGCCGTTGCCGACCCGGCAGCCATCGCCGCGGTCACGGACAAGGACGAGACCGTCCGCCTCGCCCGGCGCCTCGGCGTGCCGGTGCCACGCACGGCCGTCGCGGCGGGGACGTCGGAGGCGCTCCGCGTGGCCGAGGAGCTCGGGTGGCCCGTGGTGCTGAAGCCCCAGGCGTCGTTCGCCCTCGGCGCCGACGGCGCCGGTCAGCACTTCGAGGTCTCCTACGCAGGAGGACCCGACGAGCTGGTCAGGCGCATGGCGACGTTCGAGGGCCGCACACCCGTGCTGGTGCAGGAGCTCTGGGAGGGCGAGGGTCACGGCGTCGAGCTGCTCCTGCACGAGGGACGGCCGCTCGCCGCCTTCCAGCACCGGCGCCTCCGCGAGGTCCCGGTGACCGGCGGCGCCAGCGCCCTTCGCGAGAGCGTCGCCCTCGATCCGGTCCTGTACCGTCACGCCGCCGCGCTCCTGGGCGAGCTCCGGTGGACCGGGCTCGCCATGGTGGAGTTCAAGGTGGGGCCGAGAGGGGCGTGCCTGATGGAGATCAACGGCCGCATCTGGGGCTCGCTGCCGCTGGCGGTGCGGGCGGGCATGGACTTCCCCGCCCGCCTCGCGGCGCTCCACCTCGACGGCCCGCCCCCGCCCGGACCGCCGGACACCACCTACGAGGTCGGTGTGCGGTCACGCAACCTCGGGCTCGAGCTGGCGTGGATCGGCTCCGTGCTGCAGGGCCGCCGCCGCCACCCCTTCCTGGCCATGCCACCCCGTCGGGCCGCCATCGCTGCCGCGCTGCGCCTCCCGCTGCCCGGTGACGGCCACGACGTGCTCTCCCTCGACGACCCGAGGCCCGGGTTCGCCGATGCCGCGCGAGTCGTGCGACGACTCGGGAAGAAGGTCCGCCATGCCCGCTCGTGAGCACGTCCGCGGCGTCGTGCGGTGGGCGTCCGGCACCCAGGCGTTCACGGCGTCGGTCGCCGGCGCCGAGCGGCTGAGCCGATGGCGGCCGGAGGTCCTCTCGGTGCTGACCTACCACAGGGTCGACGACCCCGCCCGCTGCCCGCACCTCGCCCCCGGGCTCATCGGCGCCACCCCGACGCAGTTCGAGGAGCAGGTCGCCCTGCTCGCCTCCCGCTACCGCCCCGTCTCGATGGCCGAGGTCCTCGAGGCCTCGTCCGGGGGGGCCCCGCTCCCGCCCCGCTCGGTCCTGGTCACCTTCGACGACGCCTACCGGGACTTCGACCGCCACGCCTGGCCGGTGCTGCGTCGCCACGGCGTCCCCGTCACGATGTTCGTCCCGACCGCCTACCCGGACCACCCCGACCTGCGCTTCTGGTGGGACCGGCTCCACGCCGCCATCCAGGCGGCGCCGCCGGAGGCCTCCGTCGTCGTCGACGGGGCCGAGCTCCCGCTCGCCACGGCGGCCCAGCGGAGCGTGGCCTACCGGTCGGTCAAGGAGGACCTGAAGCGGATGGGGCACGCGGCGGCGATGGCACGGGTGGAGGACCTCGTCGGGCCGTTCGAGGACGGCGTGGCGCCGGCCTCGGTGCTCGGCTGGGACGACCTGCGTCACGAGGTGGGGTCCGTGGCCCCGGTCTTCGCCTACCCGAGCGGTGCGCACGACGAGCAGGCGGTCGCCGCCGTGGCCGAGGCCGGCATGGAGCTGGCGTTCACGACCAGGAGGGGTGGCAACGACCTGCGCCGGGCCGACCGCCTCCGGCTGCGCCGCGTGAACGTCGGGGGCCGCACACCGCTCCCGCTGCTCCGGGCACAGCTCCTCCCTGCGGCGGCGGTGGCGAGGTGAGCGCACCGAGCACCGAGCTCTCGCCCCCCGACCTGTCGGGT
>CADCSY010000087.1 GCA_902805555.1 uncultured Acidimicrobiales bacterium
AGCTGTTGAGCTGCACCGTGCACACGGGCGTGTGGTCGCCCGGGTAGAACACGAGCACCACCGGTCGACCCCTGAACGAGGACAGCGTCACGTCGTCGCCCCCCGTCGCCGGCAACGTGAAGTCCGGCGCCTCGTCCCCCACGGTCACGCCCATCAGGCCTCCACCGTCTGGAGGATCTCGTCGGGGATGTCGAAGTTGGCGTACACGCCCTGGACGTCGTCGTGGTCGTCGAGGGCGTCGATGAGGCGGAGCACCTTCTTCGCGTCCTCCGCCGTGCCGAGGGCCACCGTCGTCGACGGGACCATCGTGGCCTCCGCCGAGTCGTAGGCGATCTTCGCCTCGTCGAGCGCCGCCTTCACCTGTGGGAGGACCTGCGGCTCGCAGGTGATCCGCCAGGCGTCGCCCTCGTCGGCGAGGTCCTCGGCGCCGGCGTCGAGGACGACGAGCATGAGGTCGTCCTCCTCGACGGGCGTCGAGCCACCCGACTTGGGGAGGAGGACCACGCCCTTGCGCGCGAACTGCCAGGCGACCGCGCCCGGCTCGGCGAGCGAGCCGCCGAGCTTCGAGAACGTCGAGCGGATGTCGGCCCCCGTCCGGTTGCGGTTGTCGGTGAGCACCTCGACGTAGACGGCGACCCCGGCCGGCGCGTACCCCTCGTACGCGGCCGGCTCGTAGCGGACGCCCTCGAGCTCGCCCGTGCCCCGCTTGACCGCGCGCTCGATCGTGTCGAGGGGGACGGAGGAGTCGCGGGCCTTGGCGTACATCGTGCGCAGCGTGGCGTTGCTCTCCAGGTCGCCACCTCCCTCCCGGGCGGCGACCTCGACCTGGCGGATCAGCTTGGCGAAGAGCTTCCCCCGCTTGGCGTCCTTGGCGCCCTTCTGGTGCTTGATCGTGGCCCACTTGGAGTGACCGGACATTCAGACTCCCTCGAGGAAGGTGGCGTGCAGGCGTCGGTCGTTCACGAGCTCGGGGTGGAACGAGCAGACCATGATCGCACCCGATCGGCACAGGACCGGTCCCGCCTCGACCTCGGCCAGCACCTCGACGTCGCCGCCCACGCGGTCGACCACCGGGGCGCGGATGAACACGGCGTGCAGGGGGCCGCCCTCGAGCCCTGCCACCTCGAGGTCGGCCTCGAAGCTGTCGCGCTGGCGGCCGAAGGCGTTGCGGCGGACGCCGATGTCGATGGCGCCGAAGGAGCGCTGGTCGTCCCGGCCGTCGAGGACGTCGGTGGCGAGCAGGATCATCCCGGCGCAGGTGCCGAACGCCGGCATCCCGCCCTCGAGGCGCTCCGCCAGCGGAGCCCGGACGCCCGAGGTGTCGAGCAGGTGGGAGATCGTCGTCGACTCCCCGCCGGGGACGACGAGCGCGTCGATCGAGGCGATGTCCTCGGGGGTGCGCACGAGCACCGCCTCGGCGCCGAGCGCCGTCAGCGCGTCAGCGTGGCGTGCCGCAGCTCCCTGCAGCGCGAGGACACCCACCCGTGCGCCCACCTGGCGGCTCCGCCGGGGGGGCCGCCGCGGCCGGCACCGCTACCAGCCCCGATCGGCGAACGTCGTCTCCAGGCCCTTGATCTCGAGGCCGCCCATCGCCGCACCGAGGCCGCGACTGACCTTGGCGACGATGGTGGGGTCGCGGTGGTGGGTCGTCGCCTCGACGATCGCACGCCCGTAGCGCTCCGGGTCCGAGCTCTTGAAGATGCCCGAGCCGACGAAGACGCTCTGCGCGCCGAGCTGCATGGCGAGGGCGGCGTCGGCGGGCGTGGCGATGCCCCCGGCACAGAACAGCGGCACGGGCAGCTCGCCCGTCCTGGCGACCTCCTGCACGAGCCCGAGCGGGGCCTGCAGCCGCTTGGCCCACTCGAACTGCTCCGCCCCGTCGGCGGTCGTGATGCGTGCCAGGTCGCCCCGGATCGAGCGCAGGTGGCGGACGGCCTCGACGATGTTGCCGGTGCCGGCCTCGCCCTTGGAGCGGATCAGCGCAGCACCCTCGCTGATGCGCCTGAGCGCCTCGCCGAGGTTGGTGGCCCCGCAGACGAACGGGGTGACGAAGGCCTGCTTGTCGATGTGGTGGGTCTCGTCCGCCGGGGTGAGCACCTCGGACTCGTCGATGAAGTCGACGCCGAGGGCCTCCAGGACCTGGGCCTCGACGAAGTGGCCGATGCGGGCCTTGGCCATGACCGGGATGGTCACGACCGCCTTGATCCCCTCGATCATCGCCGGGTCGCTCATGCGGGCGACGCCGCCGTCGCGGCGGATGTCGGACGGGACCCGCTCGAGGGCCATCACGGCCACGGCGCCGCAGTCCTCCGCGACCTTGGCCTGTGCAGCGTCGACGACGTCCATGATGACGCCGCCCTTCAACATCTCGGCCAGACCCCGCTTCACGGTGGCCGTCCCGGTCGCCTGCCCGTCGTGGTGCCCCGGGTCGTGCTGCAGTGCCTGCTCGTCAGCCATGGATGCAGTCTACGGCCGACATCAGAGCTCCCGGAGGGAGTCGATGCGCTCCCCGAGCCCCGGGCGCCCCTGCGGCGACCGGTCGACGGCGAGGGGCGGGGCGATCCAGAGGTGGGCGGTCGCCTGCACGGCGGAGTGGACGGCGGTGCCGTCCGTGCGCAGCTTCTCGAGCGCGGCCACGAGCCCCGGCGGGTAGCGGGTGAGGCTGACGGCGGACAGGTCGGCTCGTCCGTCGCGCCCACCCGGCAACGCCGCCTGCATGGCGCGGGACACGAGGGGCGCGAGGAGGCGCAGGAGGGACGCCGGTGGGCCCACCAGCGCGCCCACCGGTCCGCCGCCCCCGCCCGAGTCCTCGTCACGGTGGCGGGTCCAACCCCACCGCCGGATGCGCTCGGCCAGGTCGGCGAGCAGCGTGGCGCCGCCGACGACGGTGACGGCCAGCGTCGAGGTGAGGATGTCGTGGCTCTTGATGTGGCTGAGCTCGTGCGCGAGCACACCCTCGAGCTCGACCCGGTCGAGGCGCTCGAGGAGCCCGGTGGTGACGGCGACGGCGGCGTGCCCCGGGTCACGGCCGGTGGTCAGGGCGTTGAGCGCCCGGTCGTCGATGACGTAGAGCCGGGGCTTGGGGAGGCCGGCGGCGGTGCAGAGGCCGTCGACCAGGTTGTGGAGGCGGGGGTGGGTGGCCGGGTCGGCGGGATCGGCGTGGCTGACGGCGAGGACGACGGCGTCGGAGCGCCGGTGCGCCCACACCGCCCCGGCGACGGCCAGCGCGAGGGCGGGCAGCACCGCCACCGGCCCCGCGCCGAGCAGGGCAGCGACGACCACGGCCACGACGGTGACGAGGCCGACGGCCACCGCGAGCAGGAGCCAGGCTCGTCTGCGGTTGGCGGTGACCGAGGCTCGCAGGTCGACGTCCGGTCGGCCCCGCCGTTCGCCGACGCTCAGAACGTCACGTCCACGGGGCCCCTGGAGGCGTCGTCGGCCTCGAAGTACTCCCGCTCCTTGAAGCTCATGGCGTTGGCGATGAACACGGCCGGGAACGTCTGGATCTTCGTGTTGTACCGCAGCACCGTGTCGTTGTAGAACTGCCGCGCGTAGGAGATCCGCCCCTCGGTGCCGGAGAGCTCCTCCTGCAGCTGCAGGAAGCTCTGGTTCGCCTTGAGGTCCGGGTAGGCCTCGGAGAGCGCGAACACCTGGCGCAGCGCGCTCGTGACCATGCCCTCGGCCTGCGCCTGGTCGGCGGGGCCGGAGGCGGAGCCGGCGGCGTTGCGGGCGCGGATGACGGCGTCGAGCGTCTCCTTCTCGTGCCCGGCGTAGCCCTTCACCGTCTCGACGAGGTTGGGGATGAGGTCGTACCGGCGCTTGAGCTGGACGTCGATCTGGGCCCACGCACCCTCGATGCGGTTCCGCAGCTTGACGAGGTTGTTGTAGAGCAGTGCGAGCGCGACCCCGGCGAGCACCACGACGACGAGCAGGATCAACAAGACGGTCATGGGTGTCTCCTCGAGCACACGCGGACCAGGCATCGTACCGCCGGGCAGGTCCCCGGTGCCGCCTACGCCCCCGCCTACGCTCCCGCCATGGCCCCTCCCCCGACGGCTCGGCGCCGCCCACCCGCGAGCCGAGCGCCCCGGTCACGGGCCTCCCGGCTGGCCGGCGCCGGTCTGGTCCTCGTGCTCCTCGGCGCTGCGTGCAGCGACGACGACGAAGACGCCACGCCGGAGCCGACCACCACCAGCACCTCTCGAACGGCGGACGGCGGGCCCACGAGCAGCACCAGCACCGCTCCCCCGTCGACCACACCGACCACGGTCGCCGGCGCCCCCACCACGTCGACGAGCACGCCGGCCACCACGTCGACGCAGCCCTTCGACGGCTCGACCGAGCGGGTCGAGATCCCCCGACCCGCCGGGACCCAGGAGGTGGTCGCCCACACCGCGCTGTCCGTGACGTCGAGCGGCGGCGAGGAGCGGATCGCCTTCGAGTTCGACGGGTCCCTCCCCGGTGTCGTGGTGGAGCACGTCGATCCGCCGGTCTACGAGGCCGGCTCGGGCGACGCGGTCGCCGTCGAGGGGGAGGCCCTGCTGAGCATCCGCTTCGAGCCGGCGTCGAGCGCCAGGGTCGACGGGGAGGACGTGACCCGCACCTACGCCGGCTCCGAGCGGGTGGCCGGCACCGGCGGCACCGTGGCCGAGGTGGTGCGGACCGGCGACTTCGAGGCGCTGTACGAGTGGGTCGCCGGGCTGGCGGCGGGGGTCCCCTTCCGGGTGGATGTGGACGAGGCCTCGGGCTCGATCACCGTCGTGGTCCCCGCTGGCTGAGCGACCGTCGCCGCTCAGGTGACCGTGCGGTACAGCTCGAGGTAGCGGCTGGCCAGGCTGTCCATCGAGAGCTCGTCGGCACGCAGCGCACCGGCCTCGACGAGGTCCCTCGCGATGGCGCGGTCACCGAGCACGAGGCTGAGGGCGGCGCCCAGGGCCCGAGCGTCGCCGGGTGGCACGAGCAGGCCCTCCCGGCCCTGGCGGGCGACGTTGGCGTAGCCGGGCAGGTCGCTCGCCACCACCGGCGTCCTCGCAGCCATCGCCTCGAGCAGCACGACCCCGAAGGACTCCCCCCGCAGGGAGGGCGCGCAGAGCACGTCGGCGCCGCGGAGCCTGCTGTTGCGCTCCTCGTCGTCGATCCTGCCCAGCCATGTGACGCGAGGGTCGTGGGACACCGACCGCCTGAGCGCGGCCGTGTCCGGACCGTCGCCTGCCACCCACAGCTCGACGTCGGCCGGGAGGTGGGGCAGGGCGGCGAGCAGGACGGCGAGCCCCTTGCGCTCCTCGTGCCGGCCGACGAAGAGGATGGTCGGTCGCTCGGTCGGCCACGGCGTCGCCTTCGCGAAGCGACCCACCTCGACCCCGTTGAAGGTCTGGAGGTACGTGCCCCCCAGGTGGGTCGAGGCGAGCTCCACGGCGTCCGCCGACACCGCGGTGCGCACGGCCAGGCGGCCGGCCAGCCAGCGGAGGGGGCCGGGCGCGTAGCGGTAGGCGGCGCTCTCCCCCGCCGCGTGGAAGGTGCCGACGAGGGGTGCGCTCGCCATGACGGCCGAGGTCATGCACGGCCCGGGCACGAGCGGCTCGTGCAGGTGGACGACGTCGAAGCCCTCGTCGCGCAGGGCCCTGATCGTCCGCAGGGCGCACGGCAGGTCGGGCGCGATGGGCGCGACCGACCCGTTGGCCGCGAGCGGCACGCACATCCCGAGCGGCGTGACGCCCCCGTCGGGCGGGGGCCCGTCACACGGCCCGAGCACCCGCACCTCGTGACCCAGTGCCCGCAGCGACCTGGCCAGGCCGAGCACCTGGCCCTGCACCCCGCCCGGCAAGCTCAAGCTGTAGGGGCACACGAGGCCGATGCGCACGAGCGCATCGTAGGCCGGGTGGTGGCAGGCGCCGCGGGGTCCGGGGCTCAACCGAGGCGGAGGTCGGCGACCACCGGCCAGTGGTCCGACGGCAGCCGCCCTCCCGGTCGGAGGTGGGTGACGGTCGCGCCCTCGACCTCCCAGGGGCCCCGGACCAGGATGTGGTCGATGCGGGGCCCGTCCCGCCTCCCGCCGAACGCATGGGACGTCCCCCCGGCGCCCGGCGGCAGCGCCGACCTGAAGCCGGCGGACCCGAGCAGGCGCACCGGCGCGCTGTCGGGCCCGGCGTTCAGGTCGCCGAGCACCACCCACGGCAGGGCCTCGTCGAGCCAGCCGAGGAGCAGCTCGACGCTGCGGGCGCGGTTGGCGCCGTGGCGCTGGTCCAGGTGGGCGACGGCGGCGCCGAAGCGGGCGCCCGACGAGACGGCCTCGACCTCGGCCAGGGTCACCACCCGGGGGTGGCTCGCCCCGGGGAGGCGGCTCCCGGGGGTGGAAGGCGCCTCGGAGAACCACAGCGTCCGGTGCCTGACCACCCGGTGCGCAGGCCCCACCAGCAGCACGCAGCGCTCGCCGCCCCCTCTCGGGCCTCGACCGAGGCCGACTGCGGCGTGGCCGGGCACAGCCCGACGGAGGGATCGCAGCTGCCACCCGTAGACCTCCTGGAGGCCGACCACCTCGGCACCGAGCGCGGCGAGGGTGGCGCGCGCCGCTCGTCGGCGCAGCGGCCAGGAGTCCCAGCCGTCGAAGGCGAGCCCGTTCCGGACGTTCCAGGTCGCGACCCGCAACCGGTCGCTCAACGAGGACCTGCGAGCGGCGCCATCGCGCTCACGGGACCGGTGCGACGCCGCCGGGGTGGTCGCTCGGCCAGTTCGGCTGGAGCACGTGCCACTGCTCGGGGGCTCTGGCGATCATCGACTGGAGGGCGTCGGCGAGCTGCTGGGTCCCGGCCGCCACGTCCTCCCGGAGGCTGCCGACCCGCTCGAGCTGCAGGGGCGGGTGGATCACGCCCCGGTGCCCGTCCCCCTCGAAGTACACGGCGGTCGGCAGCACGACGGCGCCGGTCCGCAGGGCCAGCGTCACCGGACCCGCAGGCAGGGTCGTGCGCTCCCCGAAGAAGTCGACGGCGACGCCGGTGCCGTCGATGTCGCGATCGCACAGCAGCCCGACGACCTCGTTGCGGCGCAGCGCCCGCAGCACGCTCCTCCCGGCGTCGGGGCCGAGCGGGACGACGGTGAGCCCGAGGCGCTGGCGGAACTCGGCGAACCAGTCGAACAGCTCCGGCGGGTCGAGCGGCTCCACCACCACCGTGACGGGGTAGCCCCGGGTGGCGAGCCAGGCACCCCCGAAGTCCCAGCCACCGAGGTGGGGCAGCGCCATGATCACCCCGTTCCCGGCGGCGAGCCCGGCGTCGAGGTGCTCGAGGCCCTCGACGGCCATGCCGGCGTCGAGGTCGGCGGGGCCCATGCCGGGCAGCCGGAACGACTCGAGCCAGTAGCGGGCGTAGGAGTCGAACGTCCTGTGCACCTCCCGGCGGAGCTCGAGGGGACCCATCCGTCGGCCGTGCAGCCGTTGGAGGTGGCGCTCGACGACCTGCCGTCGACCGGCCATGCCGAGCGTCAGCCAGAAGCCGACGGTCCTCCCCGAGAGCTGGGCCACGGGCCCGGGGAGGGCTCGGGCGAGGAGGGAGCCCGCCTGGTAGGCGAGCAGGGCTGGAGGTGCGGTCACGTCGCAGCGGTGCGCGACGCCATCCCTCTCACCGTCAGCGGCGGTGCTGGCGGGCCCGGGTGCGCCACGCGCTCGTCGTGGGCCGTGCCACACGACGCTGCTTCCAGCGAGCGGCGAGGGGCTCCGGGGCGGGCGCCGCGCTCGCCTGGCGCCACACCATCTGGAAGCGCTGGAC
This sequence comes from uncultured Acidimicrobiales bacterium, assembly GCA_902805555.1. GTDB lineage: Bacteria > Actinomycetota > Acidimicrobiia > Acidimicrobiales > CADCSY01 > CADCSY01. The sequence continues at coordinate 7,761 of CADCSY010000087.1, forward strand.
GGCGGTGACGAGCGTGAGCACGAGCATCAGCCACAGCACGGGCACGAGCAGGGAGTCGAAGAGGAGGCCGAAGCCGAGCAGGACGAGGCGCTCGGCGCGCTCCATGATCCCACCCCTCGCGTTGAACCCGAGGGCCTCGGCCTTGGCCCGCTCGTAGGAGATGAGCATGGAGGCGCCCATGACGGCCATCGGGAGGAGCGCGATCTGCCCCCCGTGCTCCGCCGAGAGGTACCAGGTGACGCCGCCGAGCAGCAGGGCGTCGGTCACCCGGTCGGCCACCGAGTCGAAGAAGGCGCCCCGCGGCCCCGCGGTGCCGGACGCCTTGGCGACGGCGCCGTCGAGGGCGTCGGGAAGGGAGCAGGCGAGCAGCAGGAGGGTGCCGCCGCGGAGGGCGCCGTTGGCGATCACGATCGAGGCCACGACCGCGAGGCCCAACCCGAGCGCCGTGAGGTGGTCGGCCCTCAGCCCCGTCTGGGCGGCCGATGCGCCGACGGGACGCAGCCTGCGCTCGATGTCGGGCTTCCAGCGTCCGTCCAGCACGTTCCGAAGGGTACCAGTGACCCGTCCCACCAGCCCGGACATCCTCCTGGGGCTGCGCCCGGCGCAGTCCTGGAGTAGCACGGGGCACATGGCTCCCCTCTCCCCCGCCGACGCCGCGGTCGCCCTGCGCACGTTCCCCCGCCGTTGGCGGGCGCTGCTCGGAGGCCTCGATCCCGACGACCCCGACACCGAGGCGCGCCTGCACCGGTTCGGGCCCGACGGGCGATCCGCCCTCACGGCGGCGAGTGAGGCGGCAGGCATCCTGGAGGTCGCCCGGGCACAGGTCGTCCGGGTGCTGCACAGCGAGCGGCCGAGCCTGCCGCCGGACGAGGCGACCGTGGGCGGCACGCTCGAGGAGGCGCTCGACCGCATCGAGGCGGCGGCGCCTGTCCTCGCGACCACGGTGGCGGGCATCGCCGCCGGCGACCTCGACCGCACGGCCGAGCTCGGCGGTCGCACGGTCGACGTGCGGACGATGGTCGCCGACGCGGTCCAGCAGGTGGCCGACCGGCTCCGGTCGGCCGACCGGGCCCTGCACAGCCGCTCGTAGGGCAGCCGCTCCTAGCGGTCGGCCTCCCCGGCCGGGCTGGCGAGCTCGGCCCACTCCGCCGGGTCCTCGGGGTTGTCCTCGACGAAGTGCTCGAGGACCTCCCCGTCGATGCCGTCCACCAGCACCAACCCCCGCTGCTCGGGCGGCTCCTCGGCCGAGTACAGCAGGATGCGCCACGTCGGCCTGCTCCGCAGGCCCCGCCACCCGAGCTGGGCGGAGGCGTGGCCGACGGCGAAGCCGGCGGTGCGGGTCGCCGCCACGAGCGCCTCCGTCTCGTCGACGCCGAGGCGGGTCCCGGCGAGGAGGCAGTAGGCACCGAAGGCGCTGAGGGCGAGCCCGACGACCAGGAAGCCGTCGTTGACGAGCACGGCGTCGTCGCCGGCCAGAGCCCAGGCCAGCCCGCAGGCCGCGCCGACGAGGAGGTAGAGGACGCCGGGGATCCGGCGGCGGGAGTTGTCGGGGAACGTGTAGGGCCCCACGTACCCCGAGGCGTCGAGGTCGTCGGGGAGCTCGTCCCGGACGTCGCCGTCACCACCTGCCGGGTCGGCGGGGTGGCTCGGGTGCTCCGGCGTGGCCATCGGCGATCAGGCTACGGCTGCTCCACCGCCTGCGGCCAGGCGGCCCGGAGGCGCTCGTAGGAGGTGCCGAGCGCCTCGGGCAGGACCCGCGCCTCGGCCAGCGCGGTGACGAAGTTGCTGTCGCCGGCCCACCTCGGCACCACGTGGAGGTGCAGGTGGCCCGGGACCCCGGCGCCGGCCGCCCTCCCGAGGTTGGCCCCGACGTTCAGCCCGTCGGGGGCGTAGGCGGCCTCGACGGCTGCGACCGCCGTCCGCAGGGCATCCCACAGCTCGGCCGCCTCGGCGTCCTCGAGGCCCCCCAGGTCGGCCACGTGGCGGTGGGGCAGGACGAGGAGGTGCCCGCTCGCGTAGGGGAAGGCGTTGAGGATGGCGAGGCACCGCTCCCCCCGCCACACGACGTAGGTGTCCTCGTCGGGCTCGCCGCTCGTGAGGATCCGGCAGAAGACGCAGCGCTCCTCGCTCACGTCGTCGGTGGGGGCGCCGGTGACCGACTGCAGGTAGTCGCTGCGCCAGCCCGCCCAGAGGCGCTCGAGCGGCACGCCGCTAGAGGGCGTGGGTGGCGACGTCGGCCTGCAGCCGGTCGACGAAGTCGTCGACCGTGACCCCCCGCTCGACGTCGACGCCGCGGGCGTTGACCCCCACGGTCCCGTTGGCCACGTCGTCGTCGCCGACCACGAGCACGTAGGGCAGCTTCTCCAGCTTGGCCTTGCGGATGCGGGCACCGAGGGGCTCCCCCGCGTCGACGTGGTCGGCCCGGAAGCCGGCCCCCCGCAGGCGGTCGGTGATCCGGAAGGCGTAGGCGTCGTGGTCGTCGCGCACGCCCAGCACCCGCACCTGGACCGGCGCCAGCCAGGCCGGGAAGGCGCCGGCGTAGTGCTCGGTGAGGATGCCGAAGAACCGCTCGATCGACCCGAACAGCGCCCGGTGGATCATCACGGGCTGGTGGCGGGCGTTGTCGGCGCCGGTGTACTCGAGCCCGAAGCGCTGCGGGAGCTGGAAGTCGACCTGGATGGTCGACAGCTGCCAGGTCCGCCCGATGGCGTCCCTCACCTGCACCGAGATCTTCGGGCCGTAGAACGCCCCGCCGCCCTCGTCGAGCACGGTGTCGAGGCCCATGCCGCCCGCCACCACCCGCAGCGCCTCGGTGGCCTCCTCCCACTCCTCGTCGGTGCCGACGGCCTTGCCCTCGGGCTTGGTCGACAGCTCCAGGTAGAAGTCGGTGAGCCCGTAGTCGCGCAGCAGGTCGAGCACGAAGGTGAGCAGGCTGGAGAGCTCGCCGGGCATCTGCTCCTTCGTGCAGTAGATGTGGGCGTCGTCCTGGGTCATGCCCCGCACGCGGGTGAGGCCGTGCACGACCCCGGACTTCTCGAAGCGGTACACGCTGCCGAACTCGAAGAGCCGCAGCGGGAGCTCGCGGTAGGACCTGCCCCTCGCCCGGAAGATGAGGTTGTGGAACGGGCAGTTCATCGGCTTGAGGTAGTAGTCCGCCCCCTCCATCTCCATGGGCGGGTACATGCCGTCTGCGAACCACTCCAGGTGCCCGGAGGTCTCGAAGAGGCCGGCCTTGGTGATGTGGGGGGTGTTGACGAACTCGTAGCCCGCCTGCTCGTGGCGGAGTCGGGAGTAGTCCTCCATCAGCCGCCTGACGGTGCCCCCCTTGGGGTGGAACACGGCCAGGCCGCTCCCGATCTCGTCGGGGAAGCTGAACAGGTCGAGCTCGACGCCGAGCCTGCGGTGGTCGCGGCGCTCCGCCTCCTCGAGCATGAGCAGGTGGGCGTCGAGGGCGGCCTTCGAGTCCCAGGCGGTCCCGTAGATGCGCTGGAGCATCGGGTTCTTCTCGTCGCCCCGCCAGTACGCGCCGGCCACCCGCATGAGCTTGAAGTGGCCGAGCCGGCCGGTGTGGGGGACGTGGGGGCCGCGGCACAGGTCGATGAAGCGCGGCGGGTTGGCGTAGGTGCGCACGATCCCGGCCTCGGTGACCGAGGTCGGGTCCTCGGCGGCTCCGGAGATGATCTCGCACTTGTAGGGGTGGTCCCGGAACAGCTCGAGGGCGGCCTCGGTGGACACCTCGTCGCGGACGAAGGGCTGGCCCGCGGCGATGATCTCGCGCATCCGGGCGTCGATGCGCTCGAGGTCGTCGAAGACGAAGGTGGCACCACCAGGCAGCTCGAAGTCGTAGTAGAAGCCGTTCTCCACCGGGGGCCCGATGCCGAAGGTCGCCCCCGGGAACAGGTCGAGCACCGCCTGCGCCAGCACGTGCGCGGTCGAGTGGCGGATGGTGAACAGGCCTGCGTCGCTCGCCGGGGTGACGATCGCGACCGAGGCCCCGTCGTGGAGCACGACGTCGAGGTCGACCTGCGCGCCGTCGACGACGGCGATCACCGCGTCCTTGGCCAGTCGCCGCCCGATGTCGGCTGCCAGGTCGGCTGCGGTGGCACCCGTCGGGAGCGCGCGCGTCGAGCCGTCGGGGAGGGAGACGGTGATGCCGGCGTGATCCGGGGCGCTGCGCAGGTCGGTCATGGAGCGGCGAGCCTACCGGTGGCCCTGGACCCGCCCCGAGCCGTTTGGGGCCGTTGCGGCGGGGCGACCCGGGTCCGTCCTGCGCATTTTGCAGGAAAGCGGAGGTGGGTAGCACGACCTCGTGATCGGTGGAACGACGCCCCTGCACACCCGGCACCGCGAGTCGCTCTCGGAGCGCCTCCGGAGTGCGCTCGGCGGGGAGGGGGGCGAGCTCGACGACCTGGCGTCGGCCGAGCCGGTCGACCGGCGCGACGCGGTCCTCAGCCTCCTCGCGGTCAACGACCTGCACACTGCGCCGCTCGAGCGGCTCGGCGGGGCCGAGCGCTTCCAGCACCACCCGGCCGTGGCCGCCCTCAAGTCCCGCCTCGACGCCCGCTTCCTCGCAGACCTCGAGGCGCGCGACGCCGAGGTGGACTGGGAGCTCCCCGAGGACGCCCCCCACGCCATGCGGGCGCTCGGCGCGCTCGGGCTCGTCCCCGACGTCTACCGGTGGCTCGCCCACGAGGCCAGCCCCGACGAGGTGGTGGCGTTCCTCGCCTTCGAGGGCGGGCCCGACGGCGGCTTCGACGACCTCGTCGCCGCCTGCCAGATCGGCCTCAGCGGCTCCGCCAAGGTCGAGCTTGCCCAGAACTACTGGGACGAGATGGGCGGTGGCCAGCTCGACCTCGTCCACACCGAGCTGCACCACAAGCTCTCCCGTGCGCTCGGCCTCCCCGACCTCGACCGGGCCGACCAGCCGCTCGAGGGACTCGAGCGGGCCGCCCTGGCATCGGTCCTCGCCACGAACCGGCGCCTCCAGCCCGAGATGGTGGGAGCGCTCGGGCTCCTCGAGCTGCAGGCCGGTCCCCGGTGCCGGAAGGTCGTGAGCGCGCTCGAGCGGATCGGCGCCTCTGAGGACGCCCTCCACTTCTACGTGGAGCACGCCACCGTCGACCCCCGCCACGGCAAGGACTGGGTCGACAAGGCGGTGGCGCCGCTCGCCGCCGATCCTCGCTGGGCGACCGGGATCATCCGGGGCGCCCGCTGGCGCTCGCTCGTCAACGCCGCCTTCTTCGAGGCCGTGCACCGACGCTTCGTGCCCGCCGCCGCCGCCATCGCGTCCTGAGGGACCACGCGGTGCCGCCTTCGCCGATGCGCTTCGGGCCCGTCGACATCCGCCACGACGACGACGTCCTCGCCCCACGCCCCTGGACCATCGCACAGGCGGATTGGGCGGCGGCGCTCCCACCCGGACCGATGCTCGAGCTCGGGTGCGGGGCCGGCCACATCGGGCTGGCGGCGGCCGCGCTCACCGGGTCGCCGCTCGTGCAGGTCGACCGGAGCGAGGCTGCGTGCCGGTGGGCAGCGACGAACGCGGCGGCGGAAGGGTTGGACGCCCGGGTCGAGCAGCGCTGCGGCGAGCTGCACGAGGTCCTGCGCGACGACGAGCGCTTCGCAGTGGTGATCGCCGACCCCCCCTACGTCGAGTCGTCCGACGTGCGCCAGTTCCCGGAGGATCCCGAGGACGCCATCGACGGCGGGGAGGACGGGCTCGACCTCGTCCGCACGTTCCTCACCACCGCTGCCCGGCACCTCGCCCCCGGTGGCAGCATCGTCCTCCAGCTCGGCGCACCCGACCAGATCGATGCAGTCGCGTCGTGGCTGGGCCGGCCAGGCGCACCCAGGCTTGCCGTCGTCGAGCGGCGGGTCGTGGCCGACGACCGGAGCCTGGCGCTGCTGCGGGCGACGTCCGGCTAGCCGAGCTCCACGCCGAGCAGGGCGGCGGCCCGGCTGACCCCGCTCCCGCGGGCGGCGGCGGCGTCGATGGCGGCGAGCGCCGCAGGGGTGTCGAGGTCGTCGTCGAGGGCAGCGCGCACCTCGGCCAGCGCGCCGTCGCCGACGCCCGCCTCGCGCCACGCGTCGAGGCGGGCGGCCGCGACGGGCATCAGGTGGTCGAACCACTCCCAGTCGTGCCGGTAGCTGTTGGCGAGGATGGCGAGGCGCACCGCGGCGGGATCCCACTCCTTGCACAGGTCGCTGATGAAGACGAGGTTCCCGAGCGACTTCGACATCTTCACGCCGTCGAGGGCGACCATCGGCGTGTGCAGCCAATGGCGCACGAAGAGCTCGCCGGTGGCGGCCTCTGACTGGGCCGCCTCGCACTCGTGGTGGGGGAAGATGAGGTCGGACCCGCCGCCGTGGAGGTCGATCGTGGTGCCGAGCTCGCGCAGGGCGAGGGCCGAGCACTCGATGTGCCAACCGGGTCGGCCGGGCCCCCACAGCGACTCCCAAGCGGGCTCCCCCTCGGCCGAGGGCTGCCAGAGGACGAAGTCGAGCGGGTTGCGCTTGTTCGGATCGGTGACGTTGCCGCCCCGCTCGGCGGCGTAGGCCAGCATGGTCTCCACGTCGTAGCCGCTGACCTGGCCGAAGCGTGGGAACGTCGACACGTCGAAGTAGACCGCACCTCCCGCCTGGTAGGCGTGCCCCTGGTCGAGGACCATCCCGATGAAGCCGCGGATGTCTGCGATGGCCCCCGTCGCCCGTGGCTCGCTCCAGGCCGGCAGCATCCCGAGCACGACCATGTCGTTGTCGAACCGCGCCGTCTCCGCTGCCGCCAGGTCGAGGTAGTGCACGCCGAGCTGGCGGGCCTTGTCGAGCAGCGGGTCGTCGACGTCGGTGATGTTGCGGACGCAGCGGGTCTCGTGGCCGAGGTCACGGAGGCGCCGCTGGAGCACGTCGTAGACGACGTAGGTGGCGGCATGGCCCATGTGGGTGGAGTCGTACGGCGTGATGCCGCACGTGTACATGGTGACGACCGGTCCCGGCTCGAAGTCGACGACCTCTCCCCTGGCGGTGTCGTGCAGGCGCACGGCGGGGAGCCCTCAGACCTCGTCGAGCACGGGGACGTCGGCCTCGGCGGCTGCCGGGAACCCGCCGTTCGACGACGAGCCGGCCGCAGCGCCGACCTGGCCGGTGGGGGCGTCGTGCTCGGCGATGCCGGTGAGCTTCACCGCCACCCTCGTCTTGTAGCGGACGTTGAGCTGGAGCAGCACGGCGGTGAACGCCTCGATGGGCGTGGCGTTCGAGAGGTGGCCGGCGTCGAGGGCCCGCAGCCCGGGGATGGCCCGCACGATGTCGGTGGTGACCTCGGTGGCGCGCAGGTGGTCGGAGCAGATGAGGACGTCGGAGTCGATCGGCTGGTCGATGGCGCCGAGCTCCTTGGCCGGGAGGTGGTGCATGGCTGCCGCCACGAGCGCCTCGGGGACCGCCGCCTGGACGCTGGCTGCCACCGACCCCCGGGGCGGGACGAGGGGCTGGAACTCCCCGCCGACGCGGGCGAGCGCGTTGGCCATCGAGATCACGACCTTGCCGGCCAGTGCGTCCTTGACGGACAGCGCGGTCTCGGCAGCCCCGTCCCAGGGGGTCGCGATCACGACCACCTCGGCGCTCGCTGCGCCCTCGTTGTCCGACGCCTCGACCTCGAGGTGGTGGTCGGGCCACCTCGACACGATCGTGTCCCTGATCTCCATGGCCCGGTACCGGGACCGCGACCCGAGGGTGACGGGGTAGCCGAGCGAGGCCATGCGGGCGGCCAGGGCGCGCCCCGCCGGTCCCGTCCCTCCGAGCAAGCCGATGTGCACCGCCACAGCCTACGGCGTGCCCGCCCCCTGCCCGTCGTGCCCGCCCGGGCGGACGGATCGCCGGGCTCGGCAGCGGCGGCGGCGTAACGTCCGCGGCATGGGACTGCTGGACGGCAAGCGCATCCTCGTGACCGGCGTGCTGACCGATGCCTCGATCGCCTACTCGGTGGCCGAGCAGGCGCTGGCCGAGGGCGCGGAGCTGGCGCTGACCGGGGCGGGGCGGGGCCTGTCGCTGACGCAGCGGACGGCTCGCAAGCTGGCGGAGGGCCTGCCGGTGCTCGAGCTCGACGTCACCGATGCCGCCCAGGTCGCCCGCCTCGCCCCCGCGCTCCAGGACCTCGGGTGGGACCGGGTGGACGGCGCGCTCCACGCCATCGGCTTCGCGCCCGCCTCGTGCCTCGGACAGGGGATGTTCGAGGCGGGCTGGGACGACGTGTCGGTGGCGCTCCACATCTCCACCTACTCCCTCAAGGCGCTGGCCGAGGCGGTGCTCCCCCTCATGGGTGGTGGCGGCTCCATCGTCGGCCTCGACTTCGACGCCACCGTGGCCTGGCCTGCCTACGACTGGATGGGGGTGGCGAAGGCCGGGCTCGAGTCGGCCAGCCGCTACCTGGCGCGCGACCTCGGTCCACGGCGCGTCCGGGTCAACCTCGTCGCCGCAGGGCCCATCAAGACCATGGCCGCCAAGTCGATCCCGGGGTTCCAGGCGTTCGAGGACGTCTGGTCGGTGCAGGCGCCGCTCGGCTGGGACGTGTCCGACGCCGTCCCCACGGCCAAGGCGTGCGTGGCGCTGCTCTCCGACTGGTTCCCGGCCACCACCGGCGAGATCGTCCACGTCGACGGCGGCTTCCACGCCGTCGGCGCCTGAGGCGCCCACTGCAGAGCGCCGCCTGGCCGTCTCAGCAGGTCCTCGCGACGGTCGGGTACGGGTTGACGGCGCCGCCGCCGCCCGGGCGGATCTCGAAGTGCAGGTGGGTGGGCCCACCCCTGGCGTTCCCGCTGTTGCCGACCGTGCCGAGGACGGTGCCGGCCGACACCCGGCCCGAGGCCCCGCTGGTGGCGTCGAGGTGGGTCCCGAAGTAGGTGTTCCCGTCGTCGCCGGACAGGGTGTACGAGATGCCCCCCAGGCTCGACCGGTGGACCTCCACCGTCCCGTCGACGCTGGCGACCACCGGCGTGCCGCGGGGGCTGAGGATGTCGGTGCCCTCGTGGCGACGTCCACCGGACCGCGGCTGACCCCAGTCGTTGGTGAAGGCGCGCGGGCCGTCCACGGGGCACCGGACCCCGGCCGGAGCCGCCCTCGTCCCGGACGGCGAGGAACCCGAGGGGGCCGGCGGGCCCGAGGGGGCCGATGGGCCGGACGGAGCCGAGGGGGCCGAGGGGCCGGGCGGGGCCGAGGGGGCCGCCGGGCCGGAC
>CADCSY010000088.1 GCA_902805555.1 uncultured Acidimicrobiales bacterium
CCGTCCACCGCCACCTTCGCCGCCAACGGCCTGTCGGGGAGCGGCGAGGTGAGCGGCACCTCGACCTCGAAGCCGAGCGGCGCCTCGGCCCCGACCTCGTAGCGCTCGTCGATCGAGCCCTTGCGGCTCGTGATCCGCCAGAGGGTGCCGCCGCCGGTCGCGGACACCTCGACCAGCGTCACCCGGTCGTCCCGGCAGCGGGGGACGAACACGGCGAGCTCCCCCTCGGCGTCGGACCGGCCGACCCCGACCCGCTCGCCCGGGCGCCCGGCCTCCGTCCGCCCGCCGAGCGCCACCGCGGCGACGAAGGCGATGACGACGAGGACCCCGACCCCACCGGCCGCCACCATGGTGAGCGAGGGCGGGCCCTCCGCACCACGTTCAGCCACCGGCGACCTGCGAGTCGAGGCCGTGTGAGACCGCCGGCCCGCCGCGACCCTCCTCGACGACCACCACGGCAGCCCGGGGCCGCCTCACGTGGCGGCGCCGCCGGCTGCCTCCACGGCCCGGGCCGCTGCCGTGGCCCGAGCCGCCGCAGCCCGCAGCGCCGCCTCCGGATCGACGTCGAGGCGCCGGGCCGCCGCCACCACGGCGTAGAGGGCGGTGCCGACCTCGTCGGCGCCGGAGAGCGCAGCCAGGTCGAGCGGGCCCCCGCCCTCGGCCTCGACCCCGAGCGAGGACGCCTTGCGCTGGACCTTGTAGGCGAGCGAGAGCGCGGGCAGCGCAGCCGGGATGCCGTCGAACACGCTGTCGCGACCCTTCTCGGCCCGCTTGCGCTCCTCCCAGGTGGCCATCACCGCCGCGGCGTCGGCCGCATCGGCGTCCCCGAAGACGTGGGGGTGGCGGACGACGAGCTTGTCGTGGACGGTCCTGGCCACGTCGGCGAGCGTGAACTGCCCCGCCTCGGTGGCCAGCGTGGCGTGGAACACGACCTGGAACAGCAGGTCGCCGAGCTCCTCCTCCAGGTGCTCGTAGCCGGCACCATCGTCGTCGTCCGTGCCCGGGGCGCCTCCCAGGCCGGCGATGGCGTCGAGCACCTCGTAGCTCTCCTCGAGCAGGTGCCGGGTGAGGCTCTGGTGCGTCTGCTCCCGGTCCCACGGGCAGCGCTCCCGCAAGGTGCGCACGAGCTCGGTGAAGCGCACCACCTCGCCGGCGACGGGCGCGGCCAGGTGGGGGATGTAGAGCGAGGTGAGGTGGTCGGGCTCGACGCTGCGGTCGAGGTCGGCCCACGCCACCTCGGTGACGGCCTCGTCGGGGAGGCCCAGGCGCTGGAGGACGAGGACACGATCGGTCCCGTCGCCGTCGACCGCCAGCTTGATGTCGGAGAGCACCCGCCGGTTGTGGCAGTGGCCGACCAGCAGGGGGCCCCGCTCGCCGGCAGCCTCCACCACGAAGCGGTGGCCGTCGACGAGGCGGACCCCGGCGTCGAGCGGGTCGACGCCCAGGCGCACCCAGGCGAGGTCGAGGAAGGACAGGGCGGGCAGCACCTCGACCTCGAGCCGCTCGTCGGCCAGCAGCAGCTCGACGCTGCGCTCGAGGACCCGGGGGTTGCCGGGCACCGCGTAGAGGACGTGGCCCGAGACGGCGGCGGCCTCCGCCAGGCGGTCGGCGATGGCTCGGTAGACGTCCGCGAACGTCTCGCTCCGGTCGTAGAGGTCGTCGAAGCTCGTGGCGCCCACCACGACGGAGGCGGACGGGTGCCGGCTGGTCCGCAGGAACCTGACCGGGGTGGCCTCGATGGCCGCCACCGTCCCTGCGGTCACGAGGTCGGGGCCGCCGGGACCGAGACCCACCACGGTGACCCGCACGGGTGACCTCAGCCGTCGGCGCCGTCGCCGGCGCCGTCGCCGGCGCCGTCGCCGGGGGGCGGGCCCGGTTGGCCGCCCCCAGGCAGGACGCCCCCGCCATCACCTGCGGTCGTCGTCGTGGTCGGGCCCTCCGGGGGCAGGACCGCCCCGATCCCACCGGCCTCGCACGTCGACGTGTCCCAGGAGCCGTACCGGTCGGCCACCTCGATGTCGGACTCGCACGTGGCGGTGCGCAGGAACTCGTTGAACTGGCCGGGGTCGCCCTCCGACAGCTGCTGCACGATCTGGGGCTCGATCTCCTCGAACGGCGGCACCTCGGCGGAGGAGACGAGGATGAGGTGGTAGCCGAACTGGGTCTGCACCGGCTCGGTCACCTGGCCCACCTCGGCGGCGAACGCAGCCTCGAGGAAGTCGGGGTCGAACGGGGTCTGCCGGGTGACGCAGTCGAGGCTGCCGCCCTGGGCCGCCGATGTCGTGTCGTCGTTCGCCGCTGACGACGCCAGGGCGGTGAAGTCGGCGCCGGCCTGCAGCTGTGCGTAGAGGTCGGCGGCCTCCGCGGCAGCCGCCTCGGGGGTGCTGTCGCCGGCGCCGCCCTCCGTCGTCCCCACGAGGATGTGGGCCAGGCACCGGCTCTCGAACGCGGCCGGGTCCTCGTCGTAGATGGCCCTGGCCTCGCCCTCCTCCGGCTCGGGCCCGGCGAAGGCCTCCTCGGCAGCGGCGAGCAGCGCCCGCTGGCGCACGATGAGCTCCTGGTAGGCCGTCGGGAAGCGCTCGAAGACCTCCTCGCCGCCGACGCCCTCGATCGCCTGCTCCCGGACGGCGTCGACGTCCTCCGCCGTGACCGACGCGTCCCGGCGCTCGAGCTCCTGCTCCACCAGCTCGAAGTACACGCGCAGGCTGAGCACGCGGGCCACGAACGTCGCGTCGAAGGTGCCCTCGCCGTCGCCCCGTGCGGACGCCTGGAACTGCTGCTCGATGCCGGCGAGGTACTCCTCGTTCGAGGTGATCGCCTCGAGCTCGTCGTCGACCTCGTCCTGGCTGATCTCGGTGCCCTCGACGGTGGCGGCCGCCTCGTCGGTGACCGAGGAGCAGGCCGCGGCGAGGAGGCCGAGCGCCACCAGGGCGGCGAGGAGTGCGACGGGGCGCGGCAGCAGACGGGGTTCCAGGCGAACGGGGGGCACGGGAGTCAGGATGCCACCGACGCGACCTCGTCCGGGACCAGCTCCCGCAGGAGGGTCACGAGCGCGGCTGCTGGGTCGACGCCCCTGGCCAGGGGGACGACGAGCTGGCGGCTGTCCTCCTTGTAGATGGCGGTCCGGGACAGGCGTCGCAGCCTGACGGTGGCGCTCGTGCGCAGCGCCAACGGGGTGATGCGGGCCTGGTGCCCGGGCCCGGTCCGGTTGGCGGTCACCACGACCTCCCGCACCCCGGTGCGGTGGCACTCGGCCCGCAGCTCGGCCACGGCGAGCAGCGCCTCCGCCTCGGGGGGGACGGGGCCGTAGCGGTCCTCCCACTCGGCCCTGATGTCGGCCACCTCGGCGGTGGAGGTGACGAGCGCGAGGCGCCGGTAGGCCTCGAGCCGCAGCTCCTCCTTCGCCACGTAGTCCTTGGGCAGGTTGGCGTCGAGGGGCAGGTCGAGCTTGATCTCCGCCGGCTCCCTCGGCTTCTCCCCCTTCAGCTCGGCCACCGCCTCGCTGACCATCTGGACGTACAGGTCGTAGCCGACGGCTGCGATGTGACCGCTCTGGCTCTCGCCCAGCAGGTTGCCGGCGCCCCGGATCTCGAGGTCGCGCATGGCGATCTTGAACCCGGAACCGAGCTCGGTGGCCTCCCCGATCGTCTTCAGCCGCTCGTACGCCTCCTCCGACAGGACCTGGTCGCGGGGGTGGAACAGGTAGGCGTAGGCCCTGCTGCCCGACCGCCCCACCCGTCCACGCAGCTGGTGCAGCTGGCCGAGGCCGAGGCGGTCCGCCCGGTCGACCACGAGGGTGTTCACCGTCGGCATGTCGATGCCGGACTCGATGATCGTCGTGCACACGAGGACGTCGAAGCGGCCCTCCCAGAAGTCGATGACGACCTTCTCGAGGGTCCCCTCGTCCTGCTGCCCGTGGGCCACCGCCACGCGCGCCTCGGGCACGAGCTCACGGAGGTCGTTGGCCACCTGCTCGATGTCCTGCACCCGGTTGTGCACGAAGAAGACCTGGCCCTCGCGCAGCAGCTCCCGGCGGATGGCCTCGGCCACGGGCCGGTCGTCGTACTCCCCGACGTAGGTGAGGATCGGCTGGCGCTCCGAGGGCGGCGTGTTCAGCAACGTGAGGTCGCGGATGCCGGTGAGGCTCATCTCGAGGGTGCGGGGGATGGGGGTGGCCGAGAGCGTGAGGACGTCGACGTCGGCCTTCAGCTGCTTCATCGCCTCCTTGTGGGTCACGCCGAAGCGCTGCTCCTCGTCGACCACGAGCAGGCCGAGCTTGGGGATGACGATGTCCTTGCCGAGCAGGCGGTGGGTGCCGATCACCACGTCCACCTCGCCGTCCTTGACCCCCTTGACGACGGCCCGGGCCTGGGCGTCGGTGAGGAAGCGGCTGAGGACCTCGACCCGGACGGGGTAGCCGGAGAACCGCTCCGAGAACGTCTGGAAGTGCTGCTGGGCGAGGAGGGTGGTGGGGACGAGGATGGCGACCTGGAGCCCGTCCTGCACGGCCTTGAAGGCGGCCCGGATCGCCACCTCGGTCTTGCCGAAGCCGACGTCGCCGCAGACGAGGCGGTCCATCGGCCGGCCGGCCTCCATGTCGGTCTTGACCTCGGCGATGGCCTTCTCCTGGTCGGGCGTCTCCCGGAAGGGGAACGCCTCCTCGAGCTCGTGCTGCCACGGCGAGTCGGGGGCGAAGGCGTGGCCCGGGGCGTTCACCCGGCGCTGGTACAGCACGACCAGCTCCTGGGCGATCTCCTGGGTGGCGCTGCGGACCCGGCTCTTGGCCTTGTTCCACTCCGAGCCGCCGAGGCGGTGCAGCGTGGGCGACTCCCCGCCCGTGTAGTGGCGGACGGCGTCGATCTGGTCGGACGGGACGTAGAGCTTGTCGCCGCCGCGGTACTCGAGCAGGAGGTAGTCCCGCTCGACCCCGCCGATGGCCCGCTTGACCATGCCGCCGTAGCGGCCGACGCCGTGGTGCACGTGCACCACGTGGTCGCCCTTGGTCAGGTCCTCGAAGAACCCGGCCGACTCCCGCTTGCGGGGGCGGGCGGCCCGGTGGGCCCGCCGCCGGCCGGTGACGTCGGACTCCCCCAGGATCGCCAGCCGGGCCCCGGGGACCACCACGCCCCGCTCGATGCCGGCCACGACGACGTGGCCGCCGGGGGTCGTCAGGTCGGGCGGCGACCCGTCGGTGCTGCGGTGGGCGGTGAGGTGCACGCCGGCGGAGGCGAAGGAGGCAGCGAGGCGCTCGGCCGAGCCCGCCCCGTCCGCAGCGACGACCACCCGGTAGCGCTCGGCGAGGAGGCCGCGCACCCGCTCGACCAGCGCACCCCCGTCGCCCACGACGGGGTCGAAGCCCCTCGCCCCCACGACCGGCACGTCCGGCCCCTCGGCCACGTTCGTGATGCTCCACGCCGGCGAGCGGGTGTGGGTCAGCAGCCGGTCGAACGGCAGGTGGAGGCTGGGGAAGCCCCCCTCCCGTCCGACATCGGCCCCCCAGGTCTTCGACAGGACCGCAGCCAGGTCCGCCTCCTCGGCGAGCAGGTCGGCGGCCCGGTCGCGCATCCGGCGGGGCTCGACCAGGATGATCTGGGCGTCGTCGCCCAGCAGGTCGAACAGCACGTGCTCCCCGTCGGCCAGCCACGGGAGCCACGACTCCATCCCGTCGAACACGAGGCCCTCGGCCAGGCGCTCCCACTGCTCGCGACCCCAGGGCTCGGTGCCGACGAGCGCAGCAGCCCGCTCCCGCACCTCGGCGGTGGGCAGGACCTCGCGGCACGGGAAGATCTCGACGCGGGCGACGTCGCCCCTGCTGCGCTGGTCGCTCACGCTGAAGTCGCTCAGGCGCTCGACCTCGTCACCCCACAGGTCGATGCGCACCGGCCCGTCGGCGGTCGAGGGGTAGACGTCGACGATCGAACCCCGCTGGGCGACCTCCCCCCGGTGCTCCACCTGGTACTCACGGCGGTAGCCGGCCCGCACGAGGCGCTCGACGAGCTCCGTCGGGTCGACCTGGTCGCCGGTGCGGATCGCCACCGGCTCCACGTCCTCCACGTGGGGGCCGAGGCGCTGCACCAGGGCCCGCACCGGGGCGACGACCACCATCGGCCCGCCCTCTCCGCCCTGGCGGAGGCGCCACATGGTGCGCAGGCGGCGACCCATGGCCTCGACGCTCGGGCTGACCCGCTCGAACGGCAGCGTCTCCCAGGCCGGGAACAGCTCGACGGCGGCGGCGCCGAGGTAGGCCCCGAGGTCGTGCACCAGGCGCTCGGCCTCGCCCGTGGTCGGCACCGCGACCACCACCGGCCGGCGGTCCGAGCGCCGGGCGATGCCGGCCACGGTGAGCGCCCGAGCTGCCTCGGGCACGGCGAGCACGGCGTCGGCCCGGCCGGCGACGGCCACGAGCGCGGGCTCGTCAGCCAGCAGCGGTGGGAGGCTGGCGAGGGTCACCGTCGCCGGTCGGGCGCCGGGCGGACGGTGGTGCGTCCGCGACGGTTCGCCCCGCAGGACGGGGTCGGGGAGATCACCGTTCGAGGCTACCGACGGCGCGGCGGCACGAGCACGCCGGTGAGGGCGGCGTCCCAGGGCTGCGGCGTGCTCACGAGGCCCGCGTGTTGTAGCGGTTCATGGCGGCGTCGACCCCGTCGGCGGCGAGGAGCTCGATGGCGTCTGCCGCCTCCCTGATGGCGATGTCGAGCTCGACTCGCTCGGCCTTGCCGGGTGGGCGGAGCACGTGGTCGGCGCCCTGCATGCTCCCCGGTGGCTTGCCCACCCCCAGTCGGACCCGGACGAAGTCGTCGGTCTTGAGGTGGGCCTTGATCGACTTGAGCCCGTTGTTGCCTGCCAGACCACCGCCGAGCTTGACCCTGATCGTGCCCGGGGGGAGGTCGAGCTCGTCGTGCACCACGACCACCTGGTGCGGGTCGTCGATGCCGTAGCGCCTGGTCAGCAGCAGCGCAGCGTTGCCTGACTCGTTGTAGAAGGTCTGGGGGAACGCGAGTGCCAGCCGCCGGCCGGCGCGGGTCACCTCAGCGGTCAGCGCCCGCTCCTTCGACCGCTTGAGGGCGACCGCGCCACGTTCGGCGAGCTCGCCGACCACCTCCGCACCCACGTTGTGGCGCGTCCTGGCGTACTGCTCACCCGGGTTGCCGAGGCCGACCACGAGCAGGTCGGCCGGCGTCCCCCGCCGCTCGCGCCCCCCACCGAGGAGTCGCACCCGCACGCTCCCCGGAGGCGCCTGGTTCAGCTGGCGTCGTCGCCGGCCTCGGCTGCGCCGCCGCCGGCGTCCTCGGCGCCCGCGGCCTCGGCGTCGGCCACGTCCTCGCCGCCCTCGCCCTCGCCCTCGGCCTCGGCCTCGGCCTCGGCGGCAGCTTCCTCCGCCACCTCGGCGTCGAGCGCCTCCACCTCCGCCGCTGCCGCGTTGAAGCTCGCCACCAGGACCGGCTCTTCGGGGTCGACCTCGGTGGCGGCGCCTCGGGGCAGGGCCAGGTCGCCGACCCGGATCGTGTCACCGAGGTCGAGCCCGGAGATGTCGACGGTCAGCTCGTTCGGGATCTGGCCGGGCTTGGCCTGGACGGTGAGGGAGAACAGCTGCTGGTCGACCGTCCCGTCGTGGCGCAGCACCTCGAGCGCCTCGCCCTCGAGCACGATCGGGACCTCGACGGTGACGACCTCGTCGCGGCTCACGAGGATGAAGTCGACGTGGATCACGTTGTTGCGCACGGGGTGGCGCTGCACGTCGCGCACGAGGGCCAGCTGCGAGTCGTCGCCGAGGTCGAGCGTGATGAGGGCGTTCATGCCTGCCTCGCCGGTGAGGACGTGGCGCAGCTCCCGCCTCGCCACCGACACCGACCGGGGGTCGGACCCGTGCCCGTAGACGACGGCGGGGACCAGGTCCTGCGAGCGGAGGCGGCCAGCGGCACGGGAGCCCCCCTTGGTCTCACGGGGCTTGGCGACGAGGGTGACCTCTGACATGGCTGGCTCCTGCGGGGCGCGACGGTGCGGCCGGGCCCGGGACGACGTGGCGGTGGACCGGGCGAGTGTACGGGAGCGGGCTGCGGCACACGATGCCGGGCGTCAGCGAGCGCCAGGTGCGTCGGTCGCCGACCGGCGGATCAGGACTGGTTCTGGCCGCCGAAGATCTCCGACACGGAGGTGTCCTCGAAGACGGCGTCGATGGCGTCGGCGATGATCTTGGCCACCGACAGCACCTCGATCTTGTCGATCTGCTTCTCGGGCGGCAGGGGCAGCGTGTTGGTCACGACCACGCGGCTGATGGCCGAGGAGTTCTTCAGCCGGTCGGTGGCGGGGTCGGAGAGCACCCCGTGGGTGGCCATGGCCCACACGTCGGTGGCGCCGTTCTCCATGAGGATGTCGGCGGCGGCCACGATCGTGCTGGCGGTGTCGATCATGTCGTCGACGAGGACGCACCGGCGCCCGCGCACGTCGCCCATGACCCCCCTGGCCTCCACGACGCCCCGGCTGCGCTGCTTGTACACCGAGGCGAGGTCGGCGTCGATGTGCTGCGCCAGGCGCTCACCCGTCTTGACCCGCCCGGTGTCGGGCGAGACCACCACGACGTCGCCACCGCACTCCCGCTCCAGGTAGGCCTCGATGACGGGCATGGCCTGGAGGTGGTCGACCGGTCCGTCGAAGAACCCCTGGATCTGCCCGGAGTGGAGGTCGACGCTGACGATCCGGTTGGCGCCCGCCACCTTGATCATGTTGGCCACGAGCTTGGCGCTGATCGGCTCCCGGCCCTCGGCCTTGCGGTCCTGGCGGGAGTAGCCGTAGTAGGGGACGACGGCCGTGATGCGCTTGGCCGAGGCACGCTTGGCGGCGTCGATCATGATGCACTGCTCCATGAGCGAGTCGTTCACCGGCGCGCAGTGCGTCTGGATGATGAAGACGTCGGCGCCGCGGATCGACTCCTCGTAGCGGCAGTGGATCTCCCCGTTGGCGAACTCCCGGAGGTTGGGCCGCCCGAGGGTCACGCCGAGGTGGCCGGCGATCTCGGTGGCCAGCGGCTCGTGGGACCTCCCGGCGTAGACCTCGAGGCGCTTCTTGGTGACGTGCTCCATGATCTGGTCCCTCGTCGCGGTGGGAGGCCCCTAGGGGGGACCGGGAGGCGACGAGGCATCGCCACCCCCGCCGGAAGCATAGAACGGGCCGGTGGTCGCACCGGCGGCGACCGACGCTCCGGGCTCGAGGTGTGCGAAGGGCCCCACGACCGCGCCGTCGCCCACCTCGGCGGACACGGCCACGGTGTTGGCGACGACCGCGCCCTCGCCAACCACCGTGTCGACGAGGCGGGTGTCGGGGCCGATCTCGCTCCGGCCGCCCACCACGGTGGTGCCCTGGAGGATCGTCCCCGGGAACAGCGTCACGTCGGCGCCGAGGCGGACGCCGGTGTCGATGTACGTGCGGTCCGGGTCGACCATCGTCACGCCGGCCGCCAGCCAGCGGGCGTTCGTCCGTCGGCGGAGCTCCGCCTCGGCCGCCGCCAGCTGTCCACGGTCGTTCACACCCGAGAGCTCGGCGGCGTCGTCGACCACGAGCGAGCCGACCCGGTAGCCGGCCTCGGCCAGCACGGCCACGACGTCGGTCAGGTAGTACTCGCCCTTCGCGTTGTCGGGGGTGATCCGGCGCAGGGCGGGGGCGACGACGCTGCGGCGGAAGCAGTAGATCGACATCGCGACCTCCTGGATCTGCCGCTGCTCCTCGTCGGCGTCGACCTCCTCGACGATGCCGGCCACACCCCCCGACCGCCCCCGGACCACCCGGCCGTAGCCGGTCGGGTCGTCGAGGTGCGTCGTGAGCAGGGTGGCCGCAGCGTCCGCTTGCCGGTGGGCCGACACGAGGCGGGCCAGGGTGGCGGTCGACAGCAGCGGTGCGTCACCAGGCACCACCACGACGTCGCCCTCGTCGTCGTCGTCGCGGAAGGCGGTGAGCGCGACCATCACCGCGTCACCGGTGCCCCGCTGCACCTGCTGCTCCACGAAGTCGATCGCGAGCGCGGGAGGACCGTGCTCGATCAGCTTCTTCGTCACGCGCTCGGCGCCGTGCCCGACCACCACCACCGCCCGCTGGACCTCGAGCCCGGCGACCGCGTCGAGGATGTGGAGCAGCATGGCCCGGCCGCTGAGGAGGTGCAGTGGCTTGGGGCGGGCCGACCGCATGCGGCTCCCCGAGCCTGCGGCGAGCACCACCGCCACCAGCGGGGCGCCGGCCTGGTCGGTCGCGTCCATGTGACGTTCCTACCACCCCGGCTCCCGAACGGGGCTCCACGGCGGGCGGGGCCGCGACCGCTCAGGACACCGACTTCCCCCCGGTCACGCCGAGGACCTCGCCGCTCACGTAGCTCGACTCCTGGGAGGCGAAGAAGACGAACGCAGGGGCCAGCTCAGCAGGCTGGCCGGCCCTGCCGAGCGGCGTCTGCTGTCCGAACTGGTCGACCTTCTCGGGGTCCATGGTGGCGGGGATGAGCGGCGTCCACACCGGACCGGGGGCCACCGAGTTGACGCGGATCCCCCGGTCGGCGACCACCTGGGCCAGGTTCTTGGTGAAGTTGACGATCGCGGCCTTGGTCGACGCGTAGTCCAGCAGGTCGGTGCTCGGCTGGTACGCCTGGACCGACGACGTGTTGATGATGCTGGCGCCGGGCTCGAGGTGGGCCAGCGCCGCCTTGCACAGCCAGATCATGGCGAAGACGTTCGTCCGGTACGTCCGCTCGAGCTGCTCGGTGGTGAGCGACTCGAGACCCTCGAGCCCCATCTGGTAGGCGGCGTTGTTCACGAGCACGTCGAGCCCGCCCAGCTCGGCCACGGCCCGGGCGACGATCGCCTGGCAGTGAGCCTCGTCCTGGATGTCCCCCGGCACGGCCACGCCCTTCCGGCCGGCGTCCTCGACCCAGCGAAGCGTCTCCTGGGCGTCCTCCTCCTCCTCCGGGAGGTAGGAGATGAGGACGTCGGCGCCCTCTCGGGCGAAGGCGATGGCGACGGCCCGCCCGATGCCCGAGTCGCCACCGGTGATGATCGCCCGCCGCCCGTCGAGGCGGCCGCTGCCGCGGTAGGTCTGCTCGCCGTGGTCGGGCTGCTGCTCCAGGTCCCCGGTCAGGCCGGGGTGGTCGATCTGCTGCTCGCCGAAGTCGTCGCTCGTGTGCTGCGTGGTCGGGTCGGTCGGCTCGTACTGGTCCTCGGGCACAGGAGATCCTCGGTGGTCACTGCCGGCTCGGCGCCGGCTCGGCTGCGGCCAGGGCTCGACCGCCCGCTCCCTTGCCTGCCGGCGACGGCCGCAAACCTCCGGTCCCGCCCGGATGTGGCCCGCCGGAGCGGCCGGGAAAGCCGAGCGCACCCGTGCCACCGGGGACGAGCGGACGGGCCACACCTCGGGCTCCTGCGTCCGGAGGAGGTGGCTGACCCCTCGGCACATCCGACGTCACAGCAGGTCGAGGAACCGGTCGGCGTCACCGACGCGCGGGAGGTTGTTGAACAGCACGTACGGCCGCGGCCGGCCCACGACCAGGTCGCGCAGCCGGCGCAGCTCGTCGGCCGTGTGGACGTGGCGCGAGCCGGTGGTGCCGTGCAGCCGGTAGTAGGTCTGCCCGGGGGTGACCGTCTCGGTCTGCATCGGGTCGACCACGTGGGCCAGGTCGAGCTCGGCGCAGAGCTCCGCCAGCAGCGAGGGCGGCCACTCGCCGCGCGGCTCCCACAGCAGCCGGACGGCGGGGGGTCGCTCGGCCGCCGAGAGGAACGTCCTCATCCGTGCCACGTTCTCCGGGGTCGGCCGGAAGCTCCTCGGGCACTGGAGCAGCACGGCGGTGGCCCGCAGGAGGGCGGCGCACTCGAGCGTCCGCGCCCAGGCGGCACGCACCGGCGGCGTCGACCGGAAGGCCCCCACCTGGCCCCGGTGCTCGGCGGCCAGCGGGACCTTCAGGCGCCGGTAGGTGGGGCTCGCGGACTCGTGGGTCACGAGCTGCCACGCCTTGACGGTGAACTCGAACGCCGGCGGCGACTGCGCCCGCCACCGGGACAGCAGCTCGTCACGGGGCGGGTCGTAGAAGGTGTGCTGCACCTCGACCAGCGGGAAGCGCCGGACGTAGGCCGACATGGAGAACGTCCACCCGCACAGCCCGACCCGCACCTCGGCTGGCTCGCGCCCCCGTGGCCCCTCAGGCACGGCCGTCACTCGGGAGCCCGTGGTTCGGGGGGCCGTCGCTCGGGGGGCCGTCGCTCGGGGGGCCGTCGCTCGGGGGGAAGGAGTCGAACCCTCATTCTCTGGACCAAAACCAGATGTCCTGCCATTGGACGACCCCCGATGGCCGCTGCCGAGGCTACCGGTCGCCGGCGTCCGGGTTGGCGGCCCGACGGGAGCCGCCGGTACCGTGGGCGCCCTCATGGGATCGCTCATCAAGAAGCGCCGGAAGCGCATGCGCAAGAAGAAGCACAAGAAGATGCTCAAGCGCACCCGCTTCCAACGTCGCGCCAAGAAGTAGCACCGAGCAGCGCCGGCGACAGGGTCGCCCTCCGACCGCCCCGCCTCAGGCCGGGCGGTCGGTGCGCGTCACGACCCGCCCGTCGCCGGGGAAGTCCCCCTCGACGAACCAGGTCGACCCGCTCCCGGCCAGCACGGGCGTGGCGCCGGTGGCCGAGGCCAGGCGCTCCCGCCACTCGGCGAGGCGAGGCTCGACCTCCAGAGCTGCGGGCTCCAGGTCGTTGGGTCCGAGCGCCGTCGGGCCGCCGAGGTCGTCCCACGCCCGGTAGACCGCAGGGGTCGACACCCCGAACGGCGGGGTGAGCAGGGTGAACGTGCGGGCCACCACCGGCAGCGGCTCGATCACGTCGCCGATCCCCGTCACCCGGGCTCGTCCGCCCCGGACGCAGAACGGCACGTCCGCCCCCAGGGCGGCGGCGACCTCGAGGTCGCCGCAGCCGGCCCACCGCAGGACGGCCGCTGCGTCGGCCGAGCCCCCACCGAGGCCGGCGCCGGCCGGGATCCGCTTCACGAGGCGGACCGCGGCGGTGCGGTCCACCGCCCGCAGCGCCCGGCGCACGAGGTTGTCCTCGTCGGCCGGCACCGGGAGCCCGGACGCGCCGACGACCTCGAGGTGGTCGCCGGGACCGATCTCGAGCTCGTCTGCCAGGTCGACGGTGACCATCTCGGCGTCGATCAGGTGGTACCCGTCGAAGCGGACGCCGGCGACCCGGAGCGACACGGTGAGCTTCGCCGGCGCCCGGACCACCACCACCCCTCCACCTCCCCCCGACCCCGGGGCGCGGCCGCCGTCCTGGCTCACGCTCCCCGCTCCCCGAGCCCCACCGGCTCCGCCACGTGCTCGCTCATGGCACCGGCAGGGCGGCGAGGCGGCCCCAGGCATGGACGTCGAGCTCCTCGGGCCGGGCCTCGGGCGCCACCCCTGCAGCCTCGAAGGCCTCCGGTGCCACCACCCCTGCGAGCGAGCGTCGCAGCATCTTGCGGCGCTGCCCGAAGCCGGCCCGCACCACGGCGAACAAGCGGTCGCTGCTGACGAGCCCGGGGTCGACCGCCGGCACCGCCCGGCGCTCGATCGCCACCAGCCCCGAGTCGACCTT
Organism: uncultured Acidimicrobiales bacterium; assembly: GCA_902805555.1. Classification (GTDB taxonomy): domain Bacteria; phylum Actinomycetota; class Acidimicrobiia; order Acidimicrobiales; family CADCSY01; genus CADCSY01. The sequence continues at coordinate 13,590 of CADCSY010000088.1, forward strand.
GGGCTGGGGCAGGAACACGGTGGGGCCGACCTTCCCGACGACCGTCGCCCGGGCCCAGTACGCGACCTTCACCGACACCGCGCCGTAGGCCTCGTCTCCGGCTCCGGCCGCCAGGCGCTCCCCGACCTCGCGCTGCACCATGACCAGCATGGTGCGGATCGCAGGGACGCCGTCGAGGAGGTCGGCCACGAGCGGGGTGGCCACGTTGTAGGGCAGGTTGGCCACCAGGGCCCAGGACCCCTCACCCAGGAGCGCGCCCCAGTCGAGCCGGAGGGCGTCGCCCGCCACCACCGTCGCCCCCGCCGGCTCCACCACCTCGCGCAGCGGACCGAGCAGGTGCCGGTCGACCTCCACGGCGGTCACCGCCGCGCCCGTCTCCAGGAGGGCGAGGGTGAGCGAGCCGAGCCCGGCGCCGATCTCGACCACCCGGTCACCGGGGCCCACACCTGCGAGGCGGGCGATGCGACGGACGGTGTTGGGGTCGACCACGAAGTTCTGCCCGAGGGCGCGGCTCGGGTGCAGGCCGTGGCGGGCCAGCAGGTCGGTGACGTCGGAGCGGGTGAGGGTCACCCGGCCCGGGGCCCGGCGGCCGCGACCTCGAGTCCGAACAGCCACGAGGCCGTCTCGGACGTCGCGGCCTCGACCGCTCCCACGTCGACCCCCTTGGCTGCAGCTACCGCCGCCCCCACGAGCGGGACGAGGGCCGGGCTGTTGGGCTTCCCCCGGTGGGGCACCGGGGCGAGGTACGGGGCGTCGGTCTCCACCGTGAGGCGGTCGAGGGGGCACACGTCCGCGGCCGCCCGGATGTCGCCGGCGCTCGGGAACGTGATGATCCCGCTGAAGGACAGGACCGCCCCGAGGTCGAGGGCCCGGCGCGCCTCCACGGGACCACCCGTGAAGCAGTGGAGCACCGTCCGCGCCGGCACCCCCTCGGCTCCGAGGATGTCGAACGTCTCGTCCCACGCGTCCCGCGTGTGGATCACGAGCGCAAGGTCGTGGGCGTGCGCCAGCGCCACCTGGGCGGCGAACACCTCGCGCTGCACCGAGCGCGGCGAGTGCTCGTAGTGGAGGTCGAGGCCGCACTCCCCCACCGCCACCACCGACGGGTCGCCGAGGAGGTCCTCGAGCCCTTCGAGCCCCTGGCTGGCGTCATGGGGGTGCAGACCGGCGGTGGCCCAGACGCCCTCGTGGCGACGGGCCACCTCGATCGCCTCCTGCGAGGTGGGGACGTCGACCCCCACGCTGATCAACCGGTCGACGCCCGCCTCCTGCGCTGCCGCCACGGCGTCCTCACCGAGGTGGAGGCGGTCGCTCTCCCCGGCGTGGGGGATGTGGCAGTGCGCGTCGGTCCACATCCGGGGCTCAGGCCTCGGGGCTGCGCAGGCGGGGGAACAGCGGCGCGCCCTTCGTGACCTGCACCCCGCCCGGGTACCCACCCCACGTGGCCGCACCGGGGAGGCGCTGCTCCTCGGGCGTGCCGTCGAGGCCGATCCGAGCCCAGATCTCCCGGCACGCGGTCGGGATGGCCGGGCTGGCGAGCACGCAGACGAGGCGGAGCACCTCGAGCGCGTCCCCCAGGACGGCGTCGACCGCCGGGCCTGGCTCGGCCTTCCACGGCTCGTGCTCCTCCAGGTGGGCGTTCGCCCCCTGGATGAGGCGCCAGGTGGCGTCGAGGGCCTCGCTCGGCTGCTTCCGCTCCCAGGCGTCGGCGGCGTCGGCGTAGGCCTTCGCTGCCACCGCCGCGAGGGGGCTGTCGGCCGTGGGGGCCGGGCCGGTCCCGCCGCACTTGCTGCCCACGACGGTGGCCACCCGGCTGAGCAGGTTGCCGAGGTTGTTGGCGAGGTCGGCGTTGAACCGGCTGACCATGCCCTCGTACGAGAACTCGCCGTCGCTCCCGAAGGTCACGTCGCGCAGGAAGTGGTAGCGGTAGCCGTCCACCCCGAAGTCCTCGACCAGGCGGGCGGGCGCGATCTCCGTGAGCTTGGCCGGACCGTGCTCGGTCTTCGACAGCTTGGCCCCACCGAGCAGCAGCCATCCGTGGACGAAGACCCGGTGAGGTGGCTCGAGGCCGGCGGCCAGGAGCATCGCCGGCCAGTAGACGCAGTGGAACCTGATGATCTCCTTGCCGATGAGGTGGTGCACGTGCGGCCACCACGCCCGGAAGCGCTCGTCGTCGGTGCCGAGGCCGACCGCAGTGGCGTAGTTGATGAGCGCGTCGTACCAGACGTAGAAGACGTGGCCGGGCGCCCACGGCACGGGCACGCCCCAGTCGAGCGAGGTCCTCGTGATCGACACGTCGTCGAGGCCCTGGCGGATGAAGCCGAGCACCTCGTTGCGCTTCGACTCGGGCTGGATGACGTCGGGATCGGCCTCGATCCAGGACAGCAGGCGCTCCTGGTAGCGGCTGAGGCGGAAGAACCAGTTCTCCTCCTTGAACACGATCACCGGCTTCGACGTGTGGATCGGGCAGTGGCCGTCGACCAGCTCGGCCTCGGTGTAGTACGCCTCGCACGACACGCAGTACGGGCCCTCGTAGGTGTCGAGCTCGATGTCGCCCCGCTCGTGGACCCGGGCCAGGAGGTCCTGGACGGCGGCGTGGTGGCGCGGCTCGGTGGTGCGGATGAAGTCGTCGTAGGAGATGCCGAGCAGCTCCCACGCCTCCCGGAACCGGTCGCTGTTGCGGTCCGCCTGCTCGAGGGGCGTGATGCCGGCGGCGTCGGCGGACTGCTGCACCTTGAGCCCGTGCTCGTCGGTGCCGGTGAGGAAGTGGACGTCGTCACCGAGCAGTCGGTGCCAGCGTGCGAGTGCGTCGGCGGTGACGGTGGTGTAGGCGTGGCCGATGTGGGGCGCGTCGTTCACGTAGTAGATCGGCGTCGTCACGTAGAAGCGGCCCGGCACGCGGCCGAGCCTACGGGCGCCCCCGTGGGCCCGACGAGGAGGTTGTCGCTCGTGCGACCCCACGCCGCGTCCGACCGTGGCCGGTCGTCGCGGAGGACCTCGTCGCGCGTGCTCGGGACCTTCGGCCCTGCTGCCGGTGCGGTCGTCCAGGCGATCCTCGGGTCATGGAGATCGACGACAACGGCCTCGAGGTGCTCGACGAGGCGACCTGCCGCCGCCTCCTGGCGTCGGCTGTCGTGGGCCGGGTCGGCCTCTGCATCGGCGCTCCCCACCGTGCTCCCGGTGAGCTTCGCGCTCACCGACGACGGGATCGTCTTCAGGACGAGGTGCCGGCAGGCGACGTCACCTTCGCCGTGTCGAACGAGGGCAGCGGCCCCCACGACCTCACCATCGAGGAGCTCGGCGTGAAGACGCCGGCGATCGAGGGCGGCGCCTCCGGCGCGTCCGGGG
>CADCSY010000089.1 GCA_902805555.1 uncultured Acidimicrobiales bacterium
CCGGGGCAGGCGGGAGGAGACGGGCTGCGGCGTCGCGCCGACCTTCCAGGCAGCGGCGAAGGCCACGAACCAGTCGACGGAGTTCGGCAGCGCCACCGTGACCATGTCGCCGACGCCCACCCCGCCCTGGGCGAGGTCCCGAGCCAGGCGGTTGGCGGCAGCGTCGAGCTCACCTCGGGTGAGTCGCACGTCCCCGCAGGTGACGGCGGACCTGTCCGGTGCCTCGTGGGCGAGGTCGGTGAGCCGCTTGGCGAACGAGACGGTCGTCACAGCTCGCGAACATAGGTCGGGCCCCAGGCCGGGGTCGTCGTCCGACCTGGGTGCCGCCTCAGGCAGGACGGGAGCCCGACGGGACCGCCGCCGGCGCCTCGCCCGCCTCCGCCGGAGGGCAGCACGCCGGATCGTCGATGAACGAGCACCACAGCTGGCGCCCCGCCGGTGCCGGGCATGGCCCGTCTGACGAGCGGGGCGTCGGTGCGCCCGCACGCTCGACGACGGGGGACGGGACGAGCACCGGCCCGGCGAGGACGGCGAGCATCACCAGCAGCGTGGCCGCCGCCTGCAAGAGCCGGCTCGACGCCGACCTCGGCGCGCGCCACTCGGCGGCACGCTCCGGCAGCACGTCCTCCCCCTCGCGGAGGACGACCACCTCGATCTGCTCGGTGGCGCCGGCCACCCGCCCATGCTGCTCGTGCTCCGATGCTCGCGCCAGGCCGGGCTGCACGTCTTCTTCTTCATGGGTCCGGTAGGTTCGGCCTCATGGCATGCAGGACGAACCGGCTGTGCACCAGGGCTGCCGCCGTAGCGGTGACGCTCCTCGCTTCGCTGCTCGCGGTGCAGCCCACAGCATCGGCCGCCGTGCGTCCCGGGGAGGACGTCTTCGAGTTCGGCAGCGCCGTGTTCGCAGGCTCCACCAAGGGGGTCCGCCTGGCTGCCCCCCTGGTCGGGATCGCGTCCACCAGCACCGGGCGTGGCTACTGGCAGCTGGCTCGTGACGGCGGCATCTTCAGCTTCGGGGACGCTGCGTTCCACGGGTCGACAGGTGCGATCCGGCTCAACCAGCCGGTCGTCTCGATGGCTGCCGACCCGAGGGGCGGTGGCTACTGGACCGTCGCTGCTGACGGTGGGGTCTTCGCCTTCGACGCACCGTTCCTGGGGTCGGCGGGCAACATCCCGCTCGTCCAACCCGTGGTCGGGATGGCCCCCACGAGGTCAGGCGACGGCTACTGGCTCGTGGCCCGCGACGGCGGGATCTTCTCCTACGGCGACGCGACCTTCTCCGGGTCCACCGGCGCCATCCGCCTCAACCAGCCGATCGTCGGGATGGCAGCCGATCCCGACGGCCTCGGCTACTGGTTCGTGGCCGCCGACGGCGGTGTCTTCTCCTTCGACGCCGACTTCGGCGGTTCGGCGGTCGGCCGCCTCGAGCCCGGTGACCGGGTGGTCGGGATGGCTGCCAACAACGGAGGACCGGGCTACTGGCTGGCGACGGCGAGCGGCGCCGTCATCCCCTTCGGCGGTGCGCCCGACCTCGGCGGTGCACGGGGCGCCGGACGGGGGATCATCGGCATGGCGTCGACACCCACCTCGAGCGGGTACTGGGTGACGGCGAGCCAGGCGCTGACCCGGGACACCCGCTTGACCACGCGGGGCATCGGCCCCGTCGTCGCCGGCATGACCCTCCGGGAGGCCGAGCAGGTCGCAGGAGTCGACCTCTCCGTCGAGAGCTTCGAGGACTTCGGCGGCTACTGCTACTACGCAGGGGTCGAAGGGCTCGACCTCTACTTCCTCGTGGTGTCGCCCGGCGATGCGCCCGTGAGGGACCCGGGTGACGGGGTCGTCGGGAGCGTCAACATCTTCGAGGGCTCACAGCTCCTGCTGGAGAACGGCCTGGGCGTGGGAGCCACCGAGGCGCAGGTGTACCAGGCGTACCCCGGGCGGGTGGTCACCGAGCCACACACCTACGACGACCGTGGTCACTACCTCACGATCCGGGACGGCGACTTCGGGGTCCGGTTCGAGACCGACGGGAGCCGCGTCGACGCGATCCACGTCGGCGACTACTTCGCCATCCAGGCCGTGGAGGGCTGCGCATAGCCGTCAGGGCGGGCGCACCTCCGGCGGGACAGCCTTGGGGAGGTGGTGCGGATGCGATCCGCACCACCTGCCGCAGGTGGGGGACTGCCCCTCGCCGGTTGCACCGCCGAGGGAACAGCTCGGGGCAGGTGGTGCGGATGCGCTCCGCCCCACCTGCCGCGAGGTCAGCGCCGACGACCGCCGAGCAGGCCGCCGGCGAGACGACCGAGCGTGCCTCCGCTGCCGCCTGCGGTCGGGGTCGCTCGGCGACCGCCCCGGGCCCGCCCGGTCGGCGCGCCCGTCCCGCGGTTGGTGAGACCGCCGATCGCCCGACGGCCCTCCGGGCTGTTGGCGAACCTCGTCACCTTGTTCAAGAACGAAGCCATCGTCGTGTCCTCCTCAGCAGCGCCGCAGTGGCGCCGCGCCACCGGAGGCTGCCCCGAGTCGGCTTCCCTCACCCCTCCACAAAGCGGGCGTTGCGCCCGGAAGAGCTGAACGGGTCGTCATCTGGCCCCCGGACAGCAGGACAGAGGAGGACGAGGCGTCCGCGCGGAACCCGGCTCCCCGGTCCGTCAGGGCCACCCCACCTCCGACCTGATCCGGCCACGAGGAAGGGATGGCACCGAGCGGAGATCATTCTTCCTCGAAGTGCTCTCCCTCGGGTCGGCGCACGAGCAGGTGGACCCACAGGTCGCCCAGCCACTCGGCGAAGTGCTCGTTCGACCACCCCCGCTCGTTGACGAGGCGGTGCCAGAGCATGCCGTCGGTCATCGACCAGAGGATGTCGCGGCAGTGGTCCTCGGGGACGGCGAGCTGTCCCGTCGCCGCCACCTCGGACGCCATCAGCGTCATCCCGGCCAGGCGCTGCCGGCCCATCTCGGCCAGCATCGTCGCGGCCGACGGGTCGGCACCGGCCGCCGACTGGACCATGAGCTGGAACGGGGCGATGCGCTGCGCCGTCTTCGTCGCGAACGCAGCGTGGAGCACGAGCCGGCGGGCCAGGTCGGGCTCGCCCCGGATCGCCCGCACCTCCGGCCGCTCGTGGAAGAGGATGTCGGCATCGTCACCGCCGACCGTGATGTCCCACGCCTTGTGCAGGAGCGTCGCCTTGTTGCCGAAGGCGGCGTACACCGTCTCGACCGACACCCCTGCGGTACGGGCGATGTCAGCGACCGTCGCGCTCCCGTAGCCCCGCTCGAGGAACAGGTCCCTGGCGCTCCGGACGATGGCCGAGCGGTTCTCCGCCGCCTGCGCCCGCCGCCGGGACGAGTCGTACCCACGCCTCTTGACAGGTCGGCCCTCTTTCACTACACCTCTCCTGTACCGGAATGGATCGAGGGTAGCCAGCCGGCCGAGCGTGGGGGGACCACATGGAAGCGGCCCTGGACGCAGCAGCCGCCTGGAGCCTGGTGGCGGAGGCCTGGGACACGGGCGTCGAGTATGTCG
>CADCSY010000090.1 GCA_902805555.1 uncultured Acidimicrobiales bacterium
TCTACACGGTCCTGGTGTTCATGACCCAGCGGCTGCTCTGGCCGCTGACCGACCTGGGTCAGACCCTGGACCTCTACCAGAGGGCGATGGCCTCCACCCGCCGGATCTTCTCGCTGCTGGAGTAACGCGGCCACCAGGTGCCGGGGAGGGCCGCGCTGGCCGCACCGGTGCGGGGACGGCTGGAGCTGCGCGGGGTGCGGTTCGGCTACGCCGACGGTCCCGACGTCCTGCGCGGGCTGGATCTGGTGGTGCCAGCGGGGGAGACGCATGCGGTGGTCGGGGCCACCGGCGCCGGCAAGTCCAGTGTGCTGCGACTCGTGCTGCGCTTCTCCGACCCGCGCGAGGGGCGGGTCCTGCTCGACGGCAGCGACGTCCGCGACCTCTCCTGGGAGTCGCTGCGCGGGGCGATCGGCTACGTCAGCCAGGACGTCTTCCTGTTCCACGGCAGCGTCCGCGACAACCTTGCCTACGGCCGACCCGACGCCACCGACGCCGAGATCCGGGAGGCGGCCCGGCTGGCGGAGGCGCACTCCTTCATCGAGTCGCTGGCGCAGGGCTACGACACCGTGGTCGGCGAACGCGGGCTGACGCTGTCCGGAGGCCAACGGCAGCGGATCGCCCTGGCCCGGGCCATCCTCCGCGACCCCGCGCTACTGGTGCTGGACGAGGCGACCTCCGCGGTCGACAACGAGACGGAGGCGGCGATCCAGCGTTCGCTGGCCACGGTCACCGCCGACCGGACGGCCCTCGTGGTCGCGCACCGGCTCTCCACCGTCCGCGACGCCGACCGGATCTGGGTGCTGGCCGAGGGGCGGGTGGCCGAGGACGGCACCCATGAGGAGCTGGTGGCGGCCGGCGGGCTCTACGCCGAGCTCTACCGGACACTGGTCAGGGACGCGCCGCTGACGAGGGGCGCCCCCGCCGCCTGAGGCGACGCCGCCGGTGCCCGGACCCTCGTGGCGGGTGCCGGTGGAGCGGGGCGTGCCCGGCCCCCGGCGGAGCGGGCGCTCGCAAGGGGGGCAACGGCGCGAGCCGATCCCGGAACCTCGGTGAGGGCAGCCGGTGCCGTGCAGCACCGACAGGCCTGTCGGCGAACCCGGCCGACGTCAGCCGGCAGTCAGCGCAACGAGGCCGACACGGGGTCGACGCCGACCTCGAGCGCCCAGCCCGCACCGGTGAGGGCCGTCGGCGTCGGCGACTCGAGCAGGTCCCGGCACCGCGCCGTGGGGCCGTCCAAAGCCGCCTCGTCGACCGACCGCCCGAGGTGGACCACCTCGTCGAGGAGCCGCCGTGACTCGGCGTCGAGCAGCGAGAGGTCGTCCGACACCAGGGCCATCCCCCCCGACGCCGCCACCGTCAGGCCCCAGGTGCGGGCCTCCTCCGGGGTGAGGCCGGTGCCGGCCGTCCGCAGCATGATGCAGTCGGGGTCGTTGAGCCAGAGCCGCCGGTGCATCCATGAGCGGGTGAGCGTGTTGCGGAAGGCGTTCAGCGTCGCCGGCTCGTTCTCTGCGTAGCCGCCGGGCGCGTACTGACCCGGGCGGAGGTCCCAGTGGGGGGCGACGTCGGCGCCGATGCGCATCCCGTCGACCACCCCGATCCCGGCCCCGATGGGCAGTCCGCAGCCGAGGAGGAAGGTGCGCTCGCCCGCCCCCCGGCGCAGCGCCTCCATGCCCGCCCGCACCCGCTGGGCCGGCGTCTGCGACGGGTCGGCGTAGCGGCCGGTGACGGAGGGCGCATACGTGAAGTCGAGCTTCAGGTAGGGGTAGCCGGCGGCCACGAGGGCAGCCGCCGTGGACTCGAGGTGGGCCAGGACCTCGGGCCTGGTGGTGTCGAGCACGTGGACGTGGCCACCCCAGTGCTCGTTCACCATCCCGACAAGGGGCCGCCCCGAGCCGTGGCGGACCACCCAGTCGGGGTGGGCAACGGCCACGTCGGAGCCGGGAGCGGCCAGGAAGGGCGCCAGCCACAGGCCGGGGGTGCGGCCCTCCCCTGCGATGGCGTCGGCCACCGCCTCGATGCCGGAGGGGAAGCTGGCGTCGGTCCGCTCCCAGTCACCGATGGCGTGCTGGTAGCCGTCGTCGAGCTGGAACACCTCGAAGGGCCACTCGGCGGCGAGCGCCAGGTTCTCCCTGAGGACCTGCTCGGTGATGGCGTGGAACCACTGGTACCAGGAGCACCAGCCCACCTGGTAGGGCGCACCGGTCCTGGCCCGACCCACGGCGCCGGCCGCAGCCGCCCAGTCGGCCAGCAGCTCGGGGGCCTGCTCACCTCGTGCCAGCACGACCGGGTGGAGCGGTCGCGCCTCGCCGGCGCCGAGCACCGCGCCGCCCAGGAACGCCTCGGCCGACAGCGCCACGCGCCCGCCGTCGAGCCGCGCCCGGATCGTCCCGTCGTGCTCGGCGCCGGCGAGGAAGCCGACCAGGAGCAGCGGGTCACCAGGTCGGTCGGTGGCCACCACCGTCACGAGCTCGGAGCGCAGCTCGCCGACCTGGGCGACCGAGGGGTCGGCGTGGTGCGTCTCGCGCACGAGGGCGGGGACGGGCGCGACGAGGGAGGGGTCGACGTCGACGCCCAGCCGCCGGACCCGGGACGACGTCCACGACTGGTACCCGTTCGAGAAGAGGCGGGGGTCGTCGCCGGCGGGGCCTGCATCCCACGCAACCGCCACCGACGCCACCGCCACCGGCTCGGCGCCGGGCACGGCGACCTGCCATGCCCAGCCGCCCGCACGCTCGGTGAGGGCGACGACGAGCGGGCCGACGTCGTGGTGGCCGGGGCCGGTGACCGCCCGTTCGTGGACCGAGCCGTCTGCCAGCCGCACGACGAGCCGCGGCCGGTCGAGCGCCGCCAGCTCCGACATCAGCCCTGCTGTCCCTGGCGGGACCCGCCGTCGGCCGTCCGCTGGTCGAGCCAGCGCCGCAGGCCGGCGGCGTTGCTGTGCACCCCGTTGAGGGTGTCGAGCTTGTCGCGCATGGCCTCGTCGGCGCCCTCCAGCTCGTCGGCGAAGGCGTCGTCGAGGGCGGCCGCGATGTCGCCACCGCGCTCCCAGGCCTGCTCGGCGACGTGGGCCCACCGCCGCAGCGTGTCGGCTGCCTCCTCGAGGATCGTGGTCGGGTCGGGGACGAGGCCGTAGTGGGCGAGGGCGATGCCGGCCGGGCTGCGGTCGGCGAACCGGGTGAGCGACGCCAGGGCGGCGTCGAGGTCGAAGTCGGGCGGCGGGGTCGACGGCCGGAGGACGCCGGCGTCCGGCAGGCGGACCCCCACGGCGTCCCCGGCGAAGAGCAGGCCCGACGTCGAGTCGTGCAGGGCGAGGTGGTGCTTGGCGTGTCCGGGGGAGTCGACCGTGGTGAGGGTCCGGCCCGGGCCGACCACGATCTCGTCGCCGTCGTCGAGGACCTCGATGCGGGCTGCCGGGGTCGGGTCGAGCCGTCCGTACAGCGAGTCCAGCAGCGCCCCGTAGACCTGCTCGGCGGAGGCCACGAGCCTGGTGGGGTCCACGAGGTGGCGGGCGCCCTTCTCGTGGACGTACACGGTGGCCTTGGGGAACGCCCGGGCGACGTCGCCCACCCCGCCGGCGTGGTCGAGGTGGATGTGGGTGACGGCCACCCCGGCGAGGTCGTCCGGTGCCACGCCGATGGCGTCGAGGCCGGCGAGCAGGGCCGGCACCGAGCTCTGGCTGCCCGTCTCCACGAGCACCGGGGCCGGGCCCTCCACGAGGTAGCCGGCGGTGACCCGCTCCCACCCCCCGAGCAGCGTGTCGATCTGGAGCACCCCGTCGCCGATGCGCGTCGCCACGTGCGGAGTCTCGCGCGAGGGTCAGGGGCGGCGGTAGGACGTGACGTAGGTGGGGGCGGGCCCGCCGGGGGGGACCTCCGTGTCGGGGATCGGCGAGCGGTGGCCGAGCGCCAGGGGGATGACCCCCGCCCACACCGGGAGGTCGTGGTCGGCGGCATCGTCGACCGGACCGCCCACCCGCACCTTGGCCGACGCCTCGTCGAGCGGCAGCGCCACCACCGTCGTGAGGGCGAGCTCGGAGGCGGAGGCACCCCGGGCGTCGGCCGACCGGCCGGGCACGAGGTGGTCCGTCAGCACCCGGAGGGCCTCCAGCTTCTCCGCCACGTCGACGACCTCGACCCCAGTGCCCAGCACGACCACCGAGCGGTAGTTCATCGAGTGGTGGAACGCGGAGCGGGCGAGCACGAGGCCGTCGAGCAGGGTGACGGTGGCGCACGCCGGCCCCCCGCCGGCCAGGACCCGCATGGCTGCGCTGCTGCGACTGCCGTGGAGGAGGAGGCGGTCGCCGTCCCTGGCGTAGCCCGTGGGGATCACCCTGGGCTCGCCGTCCACGACGAAGCCCAGGTGGCACACCAGCCCCTCGTCGAGGATGGCGTCGATCGTCTGTCGGTCGTAGGCACCGCGCTTTGGCAGCCGGCGGACGCGCACTCGCTCGCTCGGGGGTGAGGCCACGCCCCCGTCCTAGCCGAACGCACGAGCCGGCCACGAGGCGGTTCCCGGTCCGTCAGGATCCTGTCGCAGGGCGCGGTCATCATGGGGCGGTGGCCGAACAGGGTGCGCTCTTCGAGCAGGAGGAGACCTTCACCGTCGGCCAGGTGACGGCCAGGGTGCACCGCGCCGTGGCGGCTGCCTTCCCCGCCGAGGTGTGGGTCCGGGGGGAGGTCGACGGCCTGCGCCCACCCAACGCCGGGGGCCACGTGTACCTCTCGTTGTCCGAGAAGGCGCGGGGCAGGGACAACGCCACGCTCGGCGTCGTGCTCCTGCGCCAGAGCCGGCTGCGGATCGAGCGCACGCTCGCCGCCCACCCCGGCTTCCGCCTGACCGACGGCATCGAGGTCCGGGTGCGGGGCCGGGTGCAGTACGGCTTCGGCCGCATCCAGCTCGTCGTCTCCGAGATCGACCCGGTGCACACCCTCGGCCGCCTGGCCGCCGCACGCGACCGGGCGCTCGCCGCCCTCGCTGCAGAGGGCCTCGTCGGGCGCAACGCCGCCATCCCGCTCCCCCTCGCCCCCTTGCACCTCGCCGTGGTCACGAGCGACGGCTCGGCCGCCTGCCACGACGTGCTCCACGAGCTCGAGTCGAGCGGGATCGGGTTCCGCGTCCGGCTGGTGGATGCACGGGTCCAGGGCCACGGGGCGGAGGCGTCGCTCCTCGCCGGCCTGACCCGGGCCGTGGCGTCCCGCCCCGACCTCGTGCTCCTCGTCCGGGGTGGTGGCTCGCGGACCGACCTGGCGACGTTCGACTCCGAGCGCCTGGCCCGGCTGATCGCAGGCGCCCCGGTCCCCGTCCTGACCGGGATCGGCCATGAGATCGACTCGAGCGTCGCCGACCTCGTCGCCCACGGCGCGCACAAGACCCCGACCGCCTGCGCCGCCGCCGTGGTCGAGCAGGTGCGCGCGGCTGCCGCCCGCAGCGAGGTCGCATGGGGCACGCTCGCAGCACGGGCTGCGGCAGCGGGACAGGCGGCCGAGCGTGCGTTGGAGGGACACGCCGTCTCGCTCGCATCAGTGGCAGGCGCAGCGGTTGCCGATGCGCAGCAGCGGTTGGACCTGCGGGCGGGCCGGGTCACCGGTACGGCCTCCCACGGCCTCGCCGCCGGCGAGGCGCGGGTGCAGGAGCGAGCCCGCCGCCTCGAACGTGCTGCGACCCGCGACCTCGACCTGGCTGCGGTGCGCCTCGGCGACGCGGTGCGGGGCCTCGATCCCGGCCGCCTCGGCCGTCAGCTCGACCGGCGCAGCGCCGAGCTCGGCGCTGCAGCTCGGCGGCTCGTCCAGGCGGGTGGGGCCGTCACCGCCAGCCGAGCCGGGGCGCTCGACGTGCTGGCGGCCCGAGCGGCGGCAGTCGACCCAGCCAGGGCCCTTGCGCGGGGTTGGTCGATCACCCGCACCGCCGGCGGCACGCTCGTGCGCAGCGTCGCCGACGCCGACCCCGGCACGTCCCTGCGCACGACCGTCGGAGACGGCACCGTGGCCAGCACGGTCGACCCCGAGCTCGGGGCAGCGCACCCACCAGAGGAGCAGCCATGAGCGAGCGGCCCGGCCGCAGGCCAGGAGCGGACACCATGAGCGAGCGCGGCCCGAGCCGCCCGGCCGCAGGCCAGGGGCCGACAGCATGAGCGACGTGCCTTCGCCTCCACCGGTCGGGACGATGACCTACGCAGCTGCCGTCGCCGAGCTCGAGGCCATCCTCGAGGGTCTCGAGGGCAACGAGCTCGACGTCGACCACCTCACCGCCCAGGTGGCACGGGCGGCGGAGCTCATCGGCGAGTGCCGGGACCGGATCGCCGCCACCCGCTTCGAGGTCGACCGCATCGTGACCGACCTGCACCCCCGGCCACCGGGGGCGGACGAGGCGTAGGGCGGGCGCCGAGCGGCGGTGATCCACACCTGGCCGCTGACCACCGACCCGACGCGCCCTCCGGTCGCCGATCGCAGGTAGCGGGGGCGGCGCACGTATCCTGGGTCCATCACCGATCTCCGCGCGAACAGCGCTCCTGCGGCCCCTCGGGACCTCCCTGCCGCCCCGGCCAGCCTCGGGGAGATCGCCGACCGGGTCGAGGTGCGCCTGCGGACCCTGCTCGACGCCGAGCGGGTGCGGTGGTCCGCCGTCGACCCGGATCTCGAGGCGCCGATCGCCTGCCTCGCCGACCTCGTCCTCGTCGGTGGCAAGCGGCTGCGGCCGGCCTTCTGCCACTGGGCGTTCGTCGGGGCCGGCGGTGACCCCTGTGACCCGATCGCCGTCGACGCCGGAGCCGGCTTCGAGCTCTTGCACGCCTTCGCCCTGGTCCACGACGACGTGATGGACGGCTCCGACCGGCGGCGGGGCGCCGAGACCGCGCACCGCGTGTTCGAGGCCCGCCACGAGCGCGGCGCCTGGCGTGGCGAGGCCCGCCGGTTCGGCGAGGGGGTCGCCATCCTCGTCGGCGACCTCGCCTTCGTCTACGCCGACCTGCTCATGGCCGACGCGCCACGTCGCGCCCGGGAGATCTACGACGAGCTGCGGGTCGAGCTCAACATCGGGCAGTACCTCGACGTGCTCGGGACGGCCCGTGGGCGGGTCGACCTGGCGACCGCCCGTCGGATCGCGTCGTACAAGTCGGGCCGCTACACGGTCGAGCGCCCGCTCCACGTCGGCGCCGCCCTGGCCGGTCGGTTCGACGAGCTCGAAGGGCCGCTCAGCGCCTACGGCGACCCCCTGGGCGAGGCGTTCCAGCTGCGAGACGACGTGCTCGGGGCCTTCGGCGACGCAGAGGCCACCGGCAAGCCGGTGGGCGACGACCTCAGGGAGGGCAAGCCGACGCCGATCCTCGCGGTCGCCCTCCAGCGGGCCACCGGGCGCTCGGCGGCGCTGCTCGAGCGCGTGGGTGACCCGTCGCTGAGCGAGGCCGACGTCGCCGCCCTCCAGCAGGTGCTCGTCGACACGGGCGCCCTGGCGGAGGCCGAGGCCCGGATCCAGGCGCTCACCGAGCAGGCGATCCGTGCCGCCCGGCAGGCGCCGCTCGAAGCCGAGGCCCGCGTGGCGCTGTGCGAGCTGGCGACCTACATCGCCACCCGCGACCGGTAGGGGAGCCTCGTGGACGTCATCGTGATCGGTGCCGGCCTCGGCGGGCTGTCCGCCGCCTGCCACCTCCGCGGCGCGGGGCACGAGGTGGTGGTGCTCGAGCGAGAGCTCGTCCCCGGCGGCCGGACAGGTCTGCTCGAGGAGGGCGGGTACCGCTTCGACACCGGCGCCACCGTGATGACGATGCCGGCGCTGCTCGAGTCGTGCTTCACCGCCGTCGGCGCCGACATGGCCGACTTCGTCACGCTCAAGCCGGTCGACCCCATGTACCGGGCCGTCTACGAGGACGGGTCGACCCTCCGGGTGTGGCACGGCCGCGAGCGCATGACCGAGGAGATCCGCGACTTCGCCGGGCCAGCCGACGCGGCTGCCTTCGGCCGCTTCTCGGACTGGCTCCGGGAGCTGTACGAGCTCGAGCTCCCGAGCTTCATCGACGCCAACTTCGACTCGCCCCTCGACCTCATGTGGCCGCTCGCCCCGGCGCTCAAGCTCGTGCGCATGGGCGGCTTCCGCAAGCTCGACAAGGTCGTCGCCTCCTACTTCGCCGACGAGCGGCTGCAGCGGATCTTCAGCTTCCAGTCGATGTACGCAGGGCTCGCGCCGTACGAGGCGCTCGCCCTCTACTGCGTCATCACCTACATGGACTCGATCCAGGGCGTGTACTTCCCGGAAGGCGGCATGCACGCCATGCCGAGGGGCCTCGCCGCCGCCGCCTCGAAGGCCGGCGTCGACCTGCGGTACGGCACGTCCGTCGAGACGATCCTCCGAGCCAGTGGATCGACCGGCAGGGTCACCGGTGTGCGCCTCACCTCCGGCGAGGTCGTGCAGGCCGATGCCGTGGTGGCCAACCCCGACCTGCCCGTGGCCTACAAGACCCTCCTCGGGGGCATGGACGCGCCGAGGGTGGCCCGCAGGGGGACGTACTCGCCGTCGTGCGTCGTGTGGCACGCAGGGGTCCGGGGTGCGCTCCCGGCGGAGGCCGCCCACCACAACATCCACTTCGGGTCGTCGTGGAACGACTCGTTCCGAGCCCTCCTCGAAGACGGCGTGCGCATGCCCGACCCGTCGATCCTCATCACCTGCCACTCGCTGGACGACACCTCCCTCGCCCCCCCGGGTGGCAACACCCTCTACGTGCTCGAGCCGACGCCGAACCTCGACGGGCGCATCGACTGGACGGTCGAGCGCGACCGGGTGCAGGCGTCGCTGCGGGCCCGGGTGGCCGAGCTCGGCTACCCGGTCGACGTCGAGGTGGAGTCGTTCGTCGACCCGCTCGACTGGGAGCGGATGGGGATGGAGCGGGGGACGCCGTTCGCCCTCTCCCACCGGTTCCTGCAGACGGGCCCGTTCCGCCCGAGCAACGTCGACAAGCGGGCGCCGGGCCTGGTGTTCGTGGGGTCGAGCACCGTCCCCGGCGTCGGCGTGCCGATGGTGCTCGTCTCCGGCCGCCTCGCCGCCGAGCGGGTCGGGCGCCTCGCCCGCAGGTAGGCAGGCGCGCCTCGCCCGCAGGTAGGCAGGCAGGCCTCGCCCGCAGGTAGGCAGGGGCGTCTCGCCCGCAGGGAGGTCCGGCGCCCCGTCCGCAGGCGGTCGGGGCGGTCGTAGTGCCGGCGCCGGTGGCAGGCTGGCGGGCATGAGGGATGGCGGCACCGCCTCGCCCACGCTGGACGAGAGCTACGAGCGCTGCCGGCGGCTGAACAAGGCGTACGGGACCACGTACTACTGGTCGACGTACGCCCTCCCCCGGATCAAGCGCCACCACGTGCACGCGCTGTACGGCTTCTGCCGCCACGCCGACGACATCGTCGACGACCTGGGGCCCGCCCCCACCGAGGCGCGGGCAGCCGCCCTCGCGGAACTGGGCAACCGCTTCTTCGCCGACCTCGCAGCCGGCGACTCCACCGACCTCGTGCTCAAGGCGGTCGTCCACACCGTGCGCGCCTTCGACATCGACCCTGACTGCTTCCGCCGCTTCCTGCGGTCGATGACGATGGACCTGACGGTCTCCTCGTACGAGACGTGGGAGGACCTCCGCGTGTACATGGACGGCTCCGCCGCCGTCATCGGGGAGATGATGCTGCCCATCCTCGAGCCCCTGTCCCCTCAGGCCAAGGGGCACGCCCGGGACCTCGGTGACGCCTTCCAGCTGACCAACTTCCTCCGCGACGTGGAGGAGGACCTGGACCGGGGCCGGATCTACCTGCCGCTCGAGGACGTCCGACGCTTCGGCGCCCAGCCCGCGCTCGAGCAACGGCGCTGCACCCCGGAGCTCGTCGAGCTCCTGGCGTTCGAGATCGAGCGCTGCCGGGAGCTCTACGCGTCCGCCGACCTCGGCGTTGCGATGCTCCCCCCGACGTCGGCGCGCTGCATCGTGGCGGCGCGCGCCCTCTACAGCCGGATCCTGGACCGGATCGAGGCGCAGGGCCACGACGTGTTCGCAGGCCGGGCCACCGTGCCCACCTGGCAGAAGGCGGCGATGGTGGCCGAGGTCGTCGGGCCGGCACCGATCAGCAGGGTGGCGGCGGCGGTCGGACGTCGGGGGGCCGGCTGAGCGTCGGCCCGGCTTGGGGCCTCCGCCGTCCGCTCGGGCAAGATGACCCCGTCACGGCGGCGCGCCCGCCCCGCCACTGCCGGAGGACCTCCCGCATGATCTACACGAGCCCGCTGCCCGACGTCGAGATCCCGGACACGACCATCACCGCCTTCGTGCTGCGCCATGCCGCCGCCAACCCGGCGCGGGCGGCGCTCGTCGACGGCGCCACCGGCGCGACCACGACCTACGGCGAGCTCGACGACCGGATCCACCGCTTCGCGGGCGGGCTCCGGACCCGTGGGCTCGGCGTGGGCAGCACGATCGCCCTGCTCGCCCCGAACGTCCCGGAGTACGCGGTGGTGTTCCACGGTGCGGCCGTCGCCGGCGTGACGATCACCACCCTCAACCCGACCTACACCGCCGACGAGATCCGCCACCAGCTCCAGGACTCGGGCGCCACGATCCTCGTGACCGTCAGCGCCGTGCTCGAGGTGGCGAGGGCAGCGATGGAGGGCACCTCCGTCGTGGAGCTCGTCGTGATCGGCGACGGGGAGGGGGCGACCCCGCTGGCCGACCTCTACGGCGACCCCATCGACCAGGCCGAGGTCGACCCGGCCACGCAGGTGGTCGTGCTGCCCTACTCGTCGGGGACCACCGGGCTCCCCAAGGGCGTGATGCTCACCCACCGCAACCTGGTCGCCAACCTCGTGCAGACCGAGGCGGTGATGTCGTTCGACCAGGGGGAGACGGGCCTGGCCGCACTCCCCTTCTTCCACATCTACGGCATGCAGGTCCTGATGAACGGCCTCCTGGCCCAGGGGTGCACCGTCGTCACGATGGCCCGCTTCGACTTCCCCCAGGCGCTGCAGCTCATCCAGGACCGCAAGATCAGCCGGTTCTTCGCGGTGCCGCCGATGGTCCTCGGCCTGGCCAAGCACCCCCTCGTCGAGCAGCACGACCTGTCCAGCCTGCGGTCGATCATGTCGGGGGCGGCGCCGCTCGGCGGCGACCTCGCCCTCGAGGCCTCCCGGCGCGTCGGCTGCCCCGTCTTCCAGGGCTACGGGATGACCGAGCTGTCACCGGTGACCCACGTGTCCCAGCCGCACGACATCAAGCCGGCGTCGGTCGGCATCACCGTCCCGAGCACCGAGTGCCGGATCGTCGACCCCGAGGGGAACGATGTGCCCGAGGGCGGCGAGGGCGAGCTCCTCGTCCGGGGGGCCCAGGTCATGCTCGGCTACCTGAACAACCCGCAGGCGACGGCCGACACCATCGACGGGGACGGCTGGCTGCACACCGGCGACGTCGGGCGCTTCGACGCCGACGGGCACCTCTACATCGTCGACCGGGTCAAGGAGCTCATCAAGTTCAAGGGCTTCCAGGTGCCGCCGGCCGAGCTCGAGGCGCTGCTCGTGACCCACCCGGCGGTGGCGGACGTCGCCGTCATCGGGGTGCCCGACGAGGAGGCAGGCGAGCTGCCGAAGGCGTTCGTGGTGAAGGCGCCCGGCGCCGACGTGTCCGCCGACGAGCTGCAGTCGTTCGTGAAGGAGCGGGTGGCGACCTACAAGCAGGTGCGCGCGGTGCAGTTCGTCGAGGAGATCCCCAAGTCCGCCTCGGGCAAGATCCTGCGCCGCTTCCTGCGCGACGGCACCGCCGCCTGAGCCTCAGGCGCCGCCGTCGTCCCTGCGCCAGAGGGGGAACGCGAACCACACCCCGCACGCCAGCGCGAGCACGGTGGCCGCGACCGCCGAGGCCAGCCGGGCGCCGTAGACGACGTCGGTCACGAGGAACACCACCGCGGTCAGGGCCACGGCCAGGGCGGCGATCCCGACCACGGCCTGTCGGCCGGCGGCCCGGGTGAGGCGCTCCTTGTCGTACGGCTTCCCCACCAGCCGGTGGTAGGCGCTCTCACCGACGAGGAACACCATCGACACGGCGGTCGAGATGAAGGCGAGGAAGTACGCCGCCCGGTCGAGCGTGTCGATGTCGGGGAACTTGCCGGTGAAGGGCACGGTGAGCAGGAACGCGAACAGCACCGTGACCCCGGGGAGGACCACCCGCAGCTCGCTCAGGATCTCGTCGAGCTCGCGGTCGGCCTCCTCCTGGACCTGCAGCCTGCGGTCTGCGCCGTCGTGCCGCCTCGTCGTCGCCACCGCTCCTCCTCAACCCGGGTCGCCGCCCGGGCTCCACTGCCGCTGGAAGTACAGGTTACGCCGGGGTGAACGGAGGGTTGACAGCCGGTGCCGACGAGACGACCACGCCCTCAGGGAACCGGCCGCCGCCCGGCCGGGAGGCTGCCGCCGGTACCGTCGTGTGGGTGGGCACGGCGGCCGGTGGAGGACGGGTGGCCGTCCGCCTCGGGGCTGCCAGCGGCGTCGTCATGGCCCTCGCCCAGATCGCCGTGCCCCTCACCGAGGAGCACGCCGTGCTCACGACGGTCGTGGTCGTCGCCTTCGCCGCCACCACCACCTCCTTCGCCGCTGCCGTCTGGGGCTGGCGCCGGGCCCTCGTGGCGGCGATCGTCGTCGTGGCCGGGACGACGGTGCTCGAGCGGGTCGGGACGTCGACGGGGCTCCCGTTCGGTGAGTACCGCTACACCGGCGAGCTCCAGCCGACGATCGCAGGGGTCCCTCTGGCGGTCACGCTCGCCTGGCTGGCCATGGCGGTGCCCGCCCGGGAGGTCGCCGCGCGCCTCGCCGGACCCGGCTGGCGGCGCGTGGCGCTCGGCGCCGTCGCCCTCACCGCATGGGACGTGATGCTCGACCCCCAGATGGTCGACGAGGGGTACTGGGTGTGGGCGCGCGGCGGCCCCTGGCGCGACGTCCCCCTGTCGAACTACGCCGGCTGGCTCGTGTCCTCGGCCGCCGTGCTCGTCGTGCTCGACCGGCTCCTGCCCGGGCCCGGCCGGAGCCGACCGCTGCTCGGGCTCTACACGTGGTGGGCGGTCATGCAGACGCTCGGCTTCCTCGTGTTCTTCGGCGACCCGCTCGTCGGCCTCGTCGGCGGCCTGTGCATGGTCCCGCTGGCGTGGGCCGCCTGGCGGGCCGAGCTCGGCCGGCGACCCGTCGCCGTCCCCGTGGCGGCCCGGCCCGCCGGGGTGCGCCGTGGCTGACGTCGTGGTGGTGGGCGGCGGGGTGGGCGGCATGGCTGCCGCCATCCGCCTCGGCGCCGCCGGGCACCACGTCACCCTGCTCGAGCGCAACCCGGAGCTCGGCGGCAAGCTGGCCAGCCGCACGATCGACGGCTTCACGTTCGACACCGGACCCTCCCTCCTCACGCTGCCCCACGTCTTCGACGAGCTGCTCGGCCATGCCGGAACCTCCTTGGCGGCCGCCGCCGACCTGCAGCGGCTCGACCCGATCTGCCGCTACTCGTGGCCGGCGGGCG
Source organism: uncultured Acidimicrobiales bacterium (assembly GCA_902805555.1). Lineage (GTDB taxonomy): Bacteria > Actinomycetota > Acidimicrobiia > Acidimicrobiales > CADCSY01 > CADCSY01. The sequence goes on from CADCSY010000090.1 coordinate 13,493, forward strand.
CGCCCGGGGGCGCCACGTCGTTCGACCACCGTGCAGGGCGCACGGAGGCGGTGGCCGAGGTGGACGCCGCCATGCCGGGCCAAGGGGAGCGGTTCGACGCGTTCCTCGAGCACGCCCGCACCATCTGGGAGGTGGCCGAGCGCTCGTTCTTCGCGGGGCCGTTGGAGTCCCCGCTGTCGCTGCTCCGGCGCATGCAGCGACCCGGCGACCTGCTCGCCATCGACCCGCTGCGGTCGCTGTCGGCCAGGGCCGGGCAGGTGTTCGACGACCCCCGGCTCGTCCAGTGGGCGGGTCGCTACGCCACCTACTCCGGGTCGTCCCCTTCGCTCGCGCCCGCCACCCTGGCGTGCATCCCCTGGATCGAGCAGGCGTTCGGCGCCTGGTACCTCCGGGGCGGGCTGGCCGTGCTCGCCGGAGCGCTCGGCAAAGCCCTGTCGGAGCTCGGGGTGGACGTGCGCACCGGCGTCGACGTCGCGGCCATCCGCAGCGACGCCATCGCCGTGAAGGGCGTGCGCCTCGCAGACGGCGAGGCCCTCGACGCCGACGTGGTGGTGGCGAACGTCGACGCCACCCACCTCTACGCCGACCTGCTCCCCGACCGGGCCATGCTCAGGAAGGCGCTGCGGGCACCGCTCTCCTCCTCGGGCTTCGCGCTGCTGCTCGGCGTGCGCGACCGCGAGGGGGCACGGGTGCCGGCCCACCACGAGATCTCCTTCTCGCCCGACGGTCCGGGGGAGTTCAGCCAGCTGTTCCGGGCCCGGACGGTGCCGACCGACCCGACGGTCTACATCTGCAACACGTCGGCCACCGACCCCTCGGCCGCTCCCGCCGGCTCGGCGTCGTGGTTCGTCCTCGTCAACGTGCCTCCCGCCGGTGACGTCGACTGGGACGCCGAGTCCGACCGGTACCGGGACCGGCTCCTGGAGACGATGGCCGCCCGCGGGTTCGACGTGGCCGGGCGGACCGAGGTGTGCGAGGTCGTCACGCCCCTCGACATCGCAGCGCACACCCGCTCCTGGCAGGGCTCGATCTACGGCACATCGTCGAACGGGCGCCGAGCGGCCTTCCTCAGGCCTGGCAACCGGGGTCCACGGCGGGGGCTCTACCTGGCCGGGGGCTCGTCCCACCCCGGGGGCGGGTTGCCGCTGGTCGCCATGAGCGGTCGCATCGTGGCCGACATGGTGGCGGCCGACGGGTGGCGCCCGTGACGCCCGCCCGTCCCTTCTGGCTCCGTCCGAAGTGGGTCGTCGGCCACGTCCTCGTGGTCGTGCTCGTGGTGGCGTTCGTCAGCCTCGGCCTCTGGCAGCTGCGGCGCCTCGACGAGCGACAGGCCCGCAACGCCGAGATCGCCGCCCGCTCCCAGATCGCCCCCGTGGACGTCACCGAGCTCGCACCTGCGGGCTCGCAGCCCGGTGACGTCGAGGACCTCGAGTACCGACAGGTCGTGGCCACCGGCTCCTACGACCCCGGCGGGGAGGTCCTCATCAGGCCGCGGTCGCTCGACGGGGTGTCGGGCTGGCACGTCGTCACGCCGCTCGTCCTCGACGACGGCCGGGCGGTGCTGGTGACCCGCGGCTTCGCCCCGCTGGCGGAGGATCCTGCGGTGGCGAGGGCGGCGGCGGCCCCGCCGGAAGGCGAGGTCACCGTGACCGGGCTCGCCTTCCCGACCCAGGTCCGCCAGGGCATCGGGCCGGCCGACCCGGCTGAGGGGACCCTGCCCGAGCTGGCTCGGGTGGACATCGCCCGGATCGACCAGCAGTACCCCGGGGAGGTCCTCCCCTTCTACGTGCAGCTCCTGGACCAGGATCCGCCACTCGACCCACGGGGGCTCCCGCAGCGGCTGCCGCTCCCTGCCACCGACGAGGGCCCCCACCTGGCCTACGCCGTCCAGTGGTTCCTGTTCGCAGGGGTCGGCGCCATCGGCTGGCCGGTCCTGCTCCGTCGCACGGCGGAGGAGGTGCGCAGGTCGGGTGGCGGCACGGGTGGCGGGAACCCAGGCGGGGGTGTCGACGTGGGCCGCCCCTCGCCCGACGGCCCCCGAGACCCCGTCGGCGCCGGGCACTCGTAGGAAGGTCCCCAGGCTGTGCCCGGCGTCGGGCGACCCCGGACCGCGGCGGTCGCGCTCGCCTGAGCTCGACGCGCCGGACGTCGGCCTCCGATCGGGCACCGAGCTCCGGGCGCGCTGCAGATGGTTTCGGGCTAGGCAGTCCGGATGAGGCCGGATCGGTTCCCGGGGTGAGGGCTCGGCGCACCGCCGGGCGGGCCCTCGATGCGCTCAGGGTGGTGAGCGCTGCGGCTGCCGTGGTGCGGTTGGGCCGGGGCGCCCGCCGGACCCCTCCCCTGCGCCCGTCCGCCGCGACGGTTCCCGGACGAACGATCTCAGTGGTCATCCCCGCTCGCAACGAGGAGCGGCGGATCGAGCCCCTGCTCCGTGCACTCGTCGGCGACCCCCAGGCCCACCAGGTGCTCGTCGTCGACGACCAGTCCGACGACGCCACCGCCGACCTCGCCACCCGCCTCGGGGCCACCGTCCTCCGCGGCGCCGCCCTCCCGCCGGGCTGGGTCGGCAAGCCCTGGGCGCTCCAGCAGGGGCTCGAGGCCGCGACCGGCCACTGGCTCGTCACCCTCGATGCCGACGTCGTCCCTGCGAGCGGGTTCCTCGCTGCGCTGGTCGCCGAGGCGGAGGCGACCGGCGCCGACCTGCTGACCGTGGGTGGCCGCTTCGTGTGCGACACGCCCGGTCAGCGGCTCCTCCACCCGGCGATGCTGGCGACGCTCGTGTACCGCTTCGGCCCCCCCGGTGCCCGCCACCAGGCCAGAGCCGACCGGGTGCAGGCGAACGGCCAGTGCACCCTCGTTCGCCGGCGGGCGCTGCTGGACGAGGACGGTTTCGCGCCGGTGGCGGGCCACCTCACCGACGACGTCGCCCTCGCTCGGCACCTCGCCCGACGGGGCTGGCGCGTCTCGTTCGCAGACGGGCGCCACCTCTTCACCGTCCGGATGCACGAGGACGCCGTCGACGTCTGGCGCAGCTGGGGCCGCTCGCTGCCGATGCCCGACGTCACCTCCGCCCGCTGGCAGGCGTTGGACCTTGGCGTCGTGTGGCTCGTCATGGCGCTCCCCCTCCCCCGGCTGCTCGCCCGCCGCAGCGATCCCCTCGACCTGGTGCTGGTCGCGCTCCGCCTGGGGCTCCTCGCCGGGCTGGCTCCCGCCTACCTGGGCCGGGGGGTCTGGTGGTGGCTCTCCCCCCTGGCCGACGTCCCCGTGGCCGCCCGCCTGACCTGGGGGGCGCTCCGCCCGGGCCGCACCTGGCGGGGCCGCACCTACGGCTGAGGAGCGCGCACCGGCAGGGTGCGCTGCAACGACCTGGCACCGCCCCCGGGGCCGGCCGGCGACCTCGAGGAGGCCCGGTAGGGAGCCGCCGCCGGCACGCCCGGGTGACAGGTCCCTCGTGTGGTCGCCCGGGGTCCAGCCTGAGCGTCCGGCGCGGGTCGCCGCTCAACGACCGGCCGACGGCCGACGGGCGGCGAGGGCGAACCGGAGCCCGATGATCGACATGAGGCCGCCGGTGGCGGCGGTGCGGTGCGGTGACTCGACGACGAGCTGGAGGATCGGGAAGCCGAAGACGCCGATGCGCGCGCCGAGCGCGGTGCGTCCAGTGAGGGCCAGGGCTGCGAAGCAGCTCACGGCGATCAGCGCCGGCAGCGGCGCCAGCACGCACATGCCCCCTGCGAAGGCCAGGATCGAGCGGCCACCGCGGAAGCCGGCGAAGACGGGCCAGGCGTGACCGACCATCGCAGCCGCCACCGCCAGGTACCCCACACCCCACACCCCTTCGGGCGCCAGCGACGATCCGATCGCAGCCGCCACGACGCCCTTGGCGGTGTCACCGACGAACACGGGCAGCGCCCCCCGGGTGCCGAGCTGCTCGCGCATGTTCCACCAGCCGGGGTTCCGGTCGCCGACGGCACGGGGGTCGAGGCGGTGCCTGCGGCCGACCACGACGGCCACCGGGACCGACCCGAGGAGGTAGCCGACGAGCGCAGCGAGCAGCGCCGCCACGACGGTCGAGCTGCGCACGTGGCGAGCCTGCCACGCGCACCCACCCACTCGATCCCGGCGTGCCCGACCCGAGTCGCGACGATGGCCGCCCCGTGGGGCGGCCACCACCGTTCACTCGTGGTCGGTCAGACGCTGCACGTCCGACCGGTGGGGTCAGACGGTGCCGCCACCCTTCACGTCACCCTCGACCTCGATCTCCTCGCGGGCGACGGTCTCCGACACCTGCTGCTCCTCGACCACCACGTCCTTGTCGAGGCGGATCCGCTCCTTGGGGACGACCTCCTTGTCCACCACCACCTGCTCCTCGGTGAGGGTCACCTCGTGCTCCTCCTCCGACAGGGCGGGCCCGTCCATGGCCTTGCCCATGTTCGCCTCGGTGATGGGCTCGCGCTCGACGCGGACCTGCTCGCGCTCGACCGGGACGCTCGTGCTCACCTGCTCCTGCACGATGTGCTTGCGCAGCCGCACCAGGCCCGACGGGCGGCGGACCTTGCCGACCCGGAGCTCCTCCTCGGAGCGGGTCATGGCCTCGTCGGTGGTCGGGCCGCTCGTGTCGCGGCCGACGGTCGGCTGTGCGGTCTCCGTGGTCTGGGTCGCCTGGCCGCCACCCTGGGGCAGGCCGGTGTCGGACGGGGCCTCGCTGTAGGACATCCCGTAGTGCTGGGCCAGCATGGCCTCCTCGTCCTGGCTGAGCTCCCCGTCGTCGTCGAGGTTGGGGGCGCCCTTCACCTGGTCCTTGCTGAACGGGACCTGCAGCTCGTCGCCCTGCACGGACGCGTTGGTGATCGGGACGAACGTGCTCTTGCTGCCGAACATGCCGGTCTTGACCAGCGCCCACTCCGGCTCACGGGTGTCCTGGTCGAAGTAGATGTCCTGGACGGTGCCGATCTTGCTGCCGTCGCTGCCGATCACGGGCCGCCCGTCGAGCCTCTCGAGTGTCATGTCGCCTGCCATCAGGTCTTCTCCTTGTGCGTGCCACCTGGCACTCGTGTGGATTGCGGTCCGGACTCCGCTACCCCGCCCGGCCGGGGAGCGAACCCGTTTCCGGCATTCCCTTCGCGTGACGCTCGCAGGACGGTGCGCGCGAGAGCTGACCCCTGCGGGCTCGCGCGACCACGTCGGCGGTACGTTCGCCGTGGATGCCGATCGCGTCGTTCCACCTGCAGCGCACCACCACGGCGGGGGCGCTCACCTCGATGGTCGGGATGGTCCGCCAGCAGCGCCTGGCCCGGGTGGTCCCCGGGCTCCGCTTCGCCCGACGGCTCGGGACCGGCCGGGGGCGGGCCATGGGCCTCCAGGCGGACCTGCGCCGGTGGGCGACGTTCGCGGTCTGGGACGACGACGACGCCCTCGACGCCTTCCTCGCCGAGGACGTCGTCGCCACGCGCTGGCGCGAGCGCAGCGTCGAGTCCTGGTCGGTCCGCCTCAGACCCCTCGCCGTCCACGGCAGGTGGGCGGGGACGGATCCGTTCACCGACCTCGACGACGTCGCCGCCCACAGGCTCGCCCAGGACGGCGGGCCCGTGGCGGTGCTGACCCGTGCGCGCGTGCCAGCACGCCACTGGCCCGCCTTCTACCGGGCGGTGCCGGCGGTGGAGGCGCACCTGCACGCGCAACCCGGGCTGCTCCAGGCGGTGGGGGTGGGCGAGCGACCGGTCGGCCTCCTCGCCACGTTCAGCCTGTGGCAGGCGGCGTCCGACGTCGACGCCTTCGCCTACGAGGGCACCGTCCACCACGACGTGGTGCGGGCGACCCGCGACGGCGGCTGGTTCACCGAGGAGCTGTTCGCCCGGTTCCGTCCCTACGGCTCGACGGGGACGTGGGACGGGATCGACCCGCTCGCCCTCCCGGTGGCGCGCTGCCCGGACGAGGGGAACGGGTCGTAGGCCACGACAGCAGCCCTGCGCCTGAGGGCGGCCGGGACGACCGGCACGAGCATGCCGAAGGGCTCGCCCCCCCAGAGGTGGTGGATGCGGTGCGCAGCCTTCAGCCGCTCGCACCACCCGAGCTCGGCGGTGAAGCGGGGCACGCGCCGGTGGATGTAGACGTCGTGCACGAAGCCGTAGGCCAACCCGTAGAGGGCGGCGCCGATCGACGTGGGGAGGAGCCACTCGAGCGAACCGAGGGTGGCGCCGGCCACCGCCGCGAGCATGCCGGTGGCCGCGAACACGACCGGGTACCAGTCGTTGCGCTCCCAGCCGCCCGTCTCCGCGCTGTGGTGGCTCTGGTGCCACGCCATCCCCCTCTGGCCGTGCATCACCCAGCGGTGGGCGGCGTACGTGAGGGGCTCCATCACCACGAACGTGACGAGGACGACGAGCACGGTCATGGTTCGCGCGAGGGTACCGACGGCTCGGCCAGCCGGGGCTCCGGCGGCTCCGCCCGCAGGCGGGAGCGCTCCCACAGCAGGAGGGTGAGGGCGATCAGGGTGAAGCCGTACACGTAGTCCTCGACCGGGATGTCGAAGGGGAAGCGCCACCCGGTCATCTCCTCCTCGTCGTAGCGGACGATCGGCGAGGAGAGCTTCGTGAGCCACCCGTCCACGAGCACCTGGAAGAACAGGCAGATGGCGTAGGCGATCCAGAACGACGCCCGGCGGAACAGCCCGGTGCGCAGCCACGCGAGCTCGAGGCCGACGACGGCGGCGGCGCTGGCCAGCGCCGGGACCGTGTAGAGCATCACCGTGGCACCGAGGTCGTCACGGTCGGGTCCACAGGCGCGCCGCTGCGACGGGCCCGCCTCCCGGCCTGCGCCGACAGCGACCGGCGCACCGCCTCGTAGGCGAGGATCGAGCAGATCGGGATGGTCACGAAGAACGCCGCCTCCTCGACCGGGAGGTCGAACGGGAGGAGCCACCCCGACACGTAGCGGGGGTTGAAGTCCCAGACCCCCGCTCGGATGGCGAGGACGTCCCAGACCGCGAAGACGGCGGCCGGAAGGGCAAGGGTCCGCACGAGCCGAACGGGGTCCCGCCACACGCGGGCGCCGTAGATGAGCTCGAGCGGGAACGTGATGAGCAGGCACGCGCCCATCAGCAACAGGTACTGGTAGCGGTCCACGACACCGCAAGGCTAGGCGTGGGCGGGTCGGTCCCGAGGTCGCCGGGCACCTGCGCCCGCGTCCCTCGAGGGGCTCGCTACGCTGCCCTCACCAACCCATCCGGGGAGCTCGGGGCAACCGGGCTGAGAGGACGGCTGGCCCCCGCCTGCGGGAGCGTGCCGTCGACCCGACGAACCTGCTCCGGGTAATGCCGGCGGAGGGAGCCCATGGAACCGACCTCGTCCGCAGACGCAGCCGTGCACGTGGTGGTCACCGGCGGCGACCCGATCGACCCCGCCCTCCTCCGCCACGTGCCTGCGGGTGCCCGCACCATCGGCGTCGACAGCGGCGTCGGCCACGCGCTCGCGCTCGGGCTGCGGGTGGACGTCGCCGTCGGCGACTTCGACTCCGTGGCACCCGAGCACCTGGCACGGGCCGAGGCCGCAGGTGCCGCCGTCGAGCGCCACCCGGTCGCCAAGGACGCCACCGACCTCGAGCTCGGGCTGCACGCGGCGATGGCCGGGGGCGCCCGCCGGGTGGTGGTGCTCGGCGGCCACGGCGGCCGGCTCGACCACCTGCTGGCCAACGCCCTCCTGCTGGCGGCGGCACCGTTCGAGGCGCTGGTGGTCGAGGCCCACATGGGTGCCGCGAGCCTGGCCGTCGCCCGGCCGGGCCGGGCCACACCCGTCCCGGGTGCAGCCGGAGCGCTGGTGTCCCTGCTCCCCGTCGGGGGTCCGGCCACGGGGGTCGTCACCGCGGGTCTCCTGTACCCGCTGCGAGGGGAGGAGCTGGCCGCCGGCACGACCCGGGGCGTCAGCAACGTGGTCACGGGTGACGCCAGCGTGACCCTCGCGAGCGGGACCATCCTCGTGGTCGTCCCCGGGGAGCGCGTGACCGGCGAGACGAACCCGCACGCAGCGACCCTTCGAGAGCGACCGGAGGGAGCGCGACCAGGGGAGCCGCCGCCGGACGACCCGACCGGGGTCCCCGTCGTGGACGAGAACCGCCGAGGCGACCGCCACACCGTCGGCGCCGACCGGGAGCGGCGGTCGTGAGCCCCCGCCGCCGACGCCCGCCCCTCGCCGTCCTGCTGGCCCTCTCGCTCCTGGCAGGCGCCTGCGGAGGGGACGACGAGCAGGGCGCACCACCCGGTCCCGCCGAGGGGAGCGACCCGGCGGTGACGCTGCGCCTCGTCACCCACGACTCCTTCGCCGCCAGCGAGGAGGTGCTGGCCGGCTTCACGGAGGCGTCGGGCATCGAGGTGGAGCTGATCGCCAACGGCGACGCCGGCCTCGTCGTGAACCAGGCGATCCTGACGAAGGAGGACCCGCTCGGGGACGTCCTGTTCGGCGTCGACAACACGCTGCTCACGAGGGCGCTCGACGAGGGCATCTTCGTCCCCTACGAGTCGCCGCTGCTGGAGGACGTCGACGAGGCCTACCTGCTCGACCCCCAGCACCGGGTGACGCCGGTCGACCACGGGGAGGTCTGCCTGAACTACGACCGCGCCCACTTCGACGAGGCCGAGCTGGCGCCGCCCGACGACCTCGACGACCTCGTCGACCCCGCCTACCGAGGCCTCACCGTGGTGGAGGACCCCTCGACCTCTTCCCCGGGGCTCGCCTTCCTCCTCGCCACCGTCGACCGGTACGGCGAGGACGGCTGGCGGGACTGGTGGTCGAGGCTCCGGGACAACGACGTGCTCGTCAGCCCCGGCTGGGAGGACGCCTACTACGGGTCGTTCTCCGGCGGGTCGGGGGAGGGGGACAGGCCCATCGTCGTCTCCTACGCCTCGAGCCCCCCGGTCGAGGTGCTGAACGCCGACCCCCGGCCCGCCGTCGCCCCCACCGGGGTGGTGGAGGCGAGCTGCTTCCGCCAGGTGGAGGCGGCCGGCATCCTGGCCGGCACCGAGCACGAGGAGGAGGCGCGAGAGCTCGTCGACTTCCTCCTGTCGCTCCCCTTCCAGGAGGACGTGCCGCTCCAGATGTTCGTCTTCCCGGTCAACCGGGAGGCGCAGCTGCCCGCGCTGTTCGTCGAGCACGCCGTGGTGCCCGACGACCCGCTGTCGCTCCCGGTCGAGGAGATCGGGGCCAACCGGGAGCGGTGGGTCGAGGAGTGGTTGGACACCGTGGTGCGGTGAGGCCCGGCGCGACCAGCGGTGCTGCCGCGCGCAGGCTCGGCGCCCGGCGGGGCGTGTCGTGGCTGGCGGTGGCGGCCGTCCCGACCGCCTTCCTCGGGGTGTTCTTCGCCTGGCCGGTGGCGGCCATCGTCGCCCGGGGGCTCGACGGAGGAGCGGTCGTCGAGGTGCTCGGCGACCCCGGGCTGCGGCGCGTCGCCTGGTTCACGCTCTGGCAGGCCCTCGCCTCCACCGTGCTCACGCTCGTGCTCGCCGTCCCCGGCGCCCACGTCCTCGCGCGCTACGACTTCCGGGGGCGCAGGGTGGTCCGCGCCCTCGTGACCGTCCCCTTCGTGCTGCCGTCGGTGGTGGTCGGCACGGCCTTCGTGGGGCTGCTCGGGAGAGGCGGCCCGCTCGCCCCGCTCGGCCTCGACCGCAGCGTGGTCGCCGTCCTCGTGGCCCACGCCTTCTTCAACTACGCGGTCGTCGTGCGCACCGTCGGCGGGCTGTGGGCCCACCTCGACCCTGCGCTCGAGGAGTCGGCCCGGGTCCTCGGAGCCAGCCGATGGCAAGCGTTCCGCCACGTCACGCTGCCGCTCCTGCGCCCGGCCCTCGCTGCCGCAGGCGCCATCGTCTTCCTGTTCTGCTTCACGTCCTTCGGCGTCGTGCTCGTCCTCGGCGGTCCGGGGCGGACGACCATCGAGGTCGAGGTGTACCGCCAGACCGCCCAGCTGCTCGACCTCCGGGCGGCTGCGGCGCTGACGCTGCTGCAGCTCGCGGCCGTGGTCGCCCTCGTGGCCGTCCACGCGCGGGCGCAGCGGCGCCGGGCCGGCGCCCTGCGACTGCGTCCCGCGAACGAGGTCCTCGTGCGGCCGAGGGGTCGACAGCGCCTCCTGCTCGGCGGGAACCTCCTCGTGATGGCCACGCTGCTCGGGGTGCCGCTCGTGAGCCTCGTCGAGCGCTCGTTCGCCTCGGGTGACGGGTACGGGCTGGCCAGCTGGAGGGCGCTCTCGTCCAGCCGTCGTGGCAGCACGCTGTTCGTCTCGCCGCTGGAGGCGCTCGGCTCCTCTCTCACCTACGCAGCGGCCGCCACCGTGATCAGCATGGTCGTCGGCGGTCTGGCTGCCTTCGCCGTGGCCCGCCACACGACGGTCGCGGCCCGCGGCTTCGACGCCTTGCTCATGCTCCCCCTCGGCACGTCGGCGGTGACGGTGGGGTTCGGGTTCCTCATCACGTTGGACAGCCCGCCGCTCGACCTGCGGGGCTCGGCCTGGCTCGTGCCGCTTGCCCAGGCCCTCGTCGCCACCCCCCTCGTCGTCCGCAGCCTGGTCCCGGTGCTGCGGTCGGTGGACGTGCGCCTCAAGGAGGCGGCAGCGACCCTGGGTGCGCCGCCCTGGCGGGTGCTGCGAGAGGTGGAGCTGCCGCTCGTGGGCCGAGCGCTCCTGGTGGGTGCGAGCTTCGCCTTCGCCGTCTCCCTCGGCGAGTTCGGCGCCACCGTGTTCCTCGCCCGCCCCGACCGCCCCACCCTGCCGATGGCCATCGTCAGGCTCCTCGGCCAGCCGGGGGCGCTCAACCTGGGCCAGGCGATGGCGATGAGCACGATCCTGCTGCTCGTCACGGCTGCTGCGGTGCTCGCCATCGAGGGCCGTCGGGTCGGCGAGGTGAGCGAGCTGTGAGGCGACACCGATGCCGGCGGGGTGGCGGCGAGCTCGTGACGGTCGCGTCGCCCGACGCAGGGCGGTCCGGTTGAGCCCGGCGGGCAGGCGGCGCGCGGACCGCCCCACGGGTGTCGACGGCGCGCCCACCGCAGCCGGCGCCGGCTCGGTCGAGGGTCGCGATCCCCGCAACAGGGCGATCCGGTCGAACCTGGCGGGCCCCCGGTGGGCGGACCGCCCCACAGGTGTCGACGGCGGGCCCGCCCCGGACGGCGCCGGCCAGGTCGGGGGGCGCCCCGGCGGGGGCCTGGAGGTCAGCGGTCTCACGGTCCGCTTCGGGCCGCTGGCGGCGGTGCGGGAGGTCGACCTCGCGGTCGGTCCCGGAGAGGTGGTGTGCCTGCTCGGGCCGAGCGGCTGCGGCAAGTCGACGCTGCTGCGGGCGGTGGCCGGGCTCGAGAGCGCGGCGGCGGGCAGCATCAGGTGGGACGGCGCCGACCTCGTCGCCCACCCGCCCCACCAGCGGCGGTTCGGGCTGATGTTCCAGGACTTCGCCCTGTTCCCGCACCTCGACGTGGCCGCCAACGTCGGCTTCGGGCTGCGCATGCAGGGGTGGCCGGACGGCGAGGCTGCCCGACGGGTCACTCAGGTCCTCGAGCTCGTGGGCATGAGCGGTGCCGGCAGCAGGGCCGTCGGCAAGCTCTCGGGCGGCGAGCAGCAGCGGGTGGCGCTGGCCCGGGCGCTCGCTCCCGCCCCCCGCCTCCTCCTGCTCGACGAGCCGCTCGGGGCCCTCGACCGGACGTTGCGGGAGCGGCTCCTCGTCGAGCTGGCGGCGCTGCTCGACGACCTCGGCACCACCGCGCTGCACGTCACCCACGACCAGGAGGAGGCCTTCACGATCGGCGACCGGGTGGCGGTGATGGAGGCGGGCCGGATCGTGCAGGTCGGCACCCCCGCCGAGGTCTGGCGGGCGCCCGCCACGCCCTTCGTCGCCCGGTTCCTCGGGTTCCACGTGGCCGACGCGGTGGCCCGGGGAGGCGCGGTGACCGGTCGCTTCGGGGCACTCCGCGCGCCCGGGGTCGCCGACGGCGCCGTCCTGGTCGTCCTGCGCACCGACGCCCTCGCGCTCGACCCCGTCGCACCGCTCGCGGGCACCGTGGCGGCCACGAGCTTCCGGGGCGACCGGGTGGTCGCACGGGTGAGGACCGTGCTCGGGGACCTCGACGTGCAGGTCGAGCCATCGCTCGCCCCCGCCGCGGGCGACGCCGTCGGCGTGTCGATCGACCCCCGCCGCGTCGTCGTCCTCCCCGCCTGACCCGGACGGTCCCCGCCCCGGGGCGGTCCCGCCCTCCACCCCCGGGCCGGGCACCAGGTCGCTCAGAGGCGGGCATCGAGTGCTCCCTGTCGGTGTCGACGCCGTGCGCGGGGGCGCAGCAGCGCACCTGCGAGCGGTGCGACGGCATCGGCCGGCTTGTTCGCTGCCAGCCATCTGCGGGCCGCTCCCTCCGCTCCGAGGGGCCCGGCCGGCTTGCCCGCTGCGTCGTGTCGCCGTCGAGTGGTGGCGCCCGATCCCCGCCGGGCTCGGCCCGGGCCGGGGCGGGGACCTGCCAGGGGGCCGGGACCGCCGTAGGCTCGGCGCATGGCGGGGCGGGACGACTGGGCGGCGGCGTACGCAGCGTCGACCCTGCGGGACGCCGACTTCGAGACGATGTCGGGCATCCCCCTCGAGCCCGTCCACGAGACGCCGGACGGGCTGCTCCCCGGGCAGTTCCCGTACACCAGGGGCCCCTACGCCTCCATGTACCGGTCGAAGCTGTGGACGATGCGGATGTTCGCGGGGTTCGGGACCGCCGAGGACACCAACGCCAGGTTCAAGGAGATCCTGCGGACCGGGGGGGACGGGCTCTCCACCGCCTTCGACCTGCCGACGCTCATGGGCCGGGACTCCGACGACCCGCTGAGCCTCGGCGAGGTCGGCAAGGCGGGGGTGGCGATCGACTCCGTCGAGGACATGGAGGACCTCTTCGCCGACATCGACCTCGGGCGGGTCACGACGTCCATGACGATCAACAGCCCGGCGTCGATCGTCCTCGCCATGTACGTGGCCGTCGCCGAGCGGGGCGGGACGTCGCGGGCGGCGCTCGGCGGCACGCTCCAGAACGACATCCTGAAGGAGTACCAGGCCCAGAAGGAGTACATCTTCCCGCCCCGGCCCTCGATGCGCCTCGTCACCGACGTCGTGCGCTTCACAACGGCGGAGATGCCCCGTTGGCACCCCGTCTCGGTCTCCGGCTACCACATCCGCGAGGCGGGCTCCACGGCGGCCCAGGAGCTCGCCTTCACCCTCGCCAACGGCTTCGCCTACGTCGAGGCTGCGGTGGCGTCGGGCCTGGGGGTCGACGACTTCGCGCCCCGGCTCAGCTTCTTCTTCAACGCGCACATCGACTTCTTCGAGGAGGTCGGGAAGTACCGCGCCGCCCGGCGGATCTGGGCCCGGTGGCTGCGCGACCGCTACGGGGCGACGAAGGAGCGCTCCCTCCAGCTCCGCTTCCACACCCAGACGGCGGGCGTCTCGCTCACCGCCCAGCAACCCGAGGTCAACATCGCCCGGGTGGCGATCGAGGCGCTCGCCGGCGTCCTCGGCGGCACGCAGTCGCTGCACACCGACAGCTTCGACGAGGCGCTCGCCCTGCCGACCGAGAAGGCGGTCCGCCTCGCCCTGCGCACGCAGCAGGTGGTGGCGCACGAGACGGGGGTGGTCCACGTCGCCGACCCGCTCGGCGGCGCCCCGTTCGTCGAGTGGATGACCGACGAGCTCGAGCGGCAGGCCGAGGCGGTGTTCTCCCACCTCGACGAGCTGGGTGGCGGCTCGATCCTGGAGGGGGTGCACCGGGGCATCGAGGACGGTTGGTTCACGGGGGAGATCGCCGAGGCCTCCTACGCCTTCGAGCGCAAGGTGAACACCGGCCGGCGGGTGGTGGTCGGCGTGAACGCCTTCACCGAGGGGGACGACGACGTGCCGACCATCCTCTCCATCGGGCCCGAGGTCGAGGAGCTCCAGCGCAAGCGGCTCGACACGGTGAAGCGCAGCCGCGACGCCGCCGCCGTCAGCGCCGCCCTCGACCGGGTCAGGACCGACGCAGCCGACCCGACGGTCAACCTCATGCCCGGCATCCTCGCTGCCGTCACCACCTCCGCCACCGTGGGCGAGATCATCGGTGCGCTCGGCGACACCTTCGGCACCTGGACCGAGCGCCCCTCCATCTGAGGGGCGCAGCACCGACCCGAGCTGGCGGCTCGACGCCGGCCCAGGCACCGGGATCGACCGCCAGAACGAGGGTGGCGCGACTCGAGCTGGCGGTTCTACGTGGGCCCTGGCACCGGGGCCGACCGCCAGAACGAGGGTGGCGCCACTCGAACTGGCGGCTCCACGCCGGCCCAGGCACCGGGATCAACCGCCAGAACGAAGGTGGCACCAGCTCGAGCTGGCGGCTGCACGCCGGCCCAGGCAGCCGGCCCGAGCGCCAGGACGAGGTGGGTGCACGGGGTCCCTATGCTCGGCGCGACCACCAGTCGATCGTCGGGGGGACGTCGTGTCGGGATGGAACATCGCCGAGGTGTGGGAGGTCGTGGCCGAGGTGCTGCCCGACGCCCCAGCCCAGGTCCAGGGTGAGCGCCGGACCACCTGGGCCGAGTTCGACCGGCGGGCCGACGGGGTGGCCAAGGCGCTGCTCGATGCCGGCGCCGCCCACCAGGACAAGGTCGCGCAGTACCTCTACAACTGCCCGGAGTACCTGGAGTCGCTCTACGGGACCTGGAAGGCCGGCCTCGTCCCGGTCAACACGAACTACCGCTACACCGAGGACGAGCTGCTCTACCTGTGGGACAACGCCGACGCCGTCGCAGTCGTCTTCTCCGGCGAGTTCACGCCACGCATCGAGTCGATCCGGGACCGCCTGCCGAAGGTCCGGCTCTGGCTGTGGGTCGACGACGGCTCCGGTCCCTGCCCGGACTGGGCCACCCCGTACGAGGACGTGGCGTCCGGCGCCACCGAGCGCACGGTCCCGCCCTGGGGCCGCAGCCCCGACGACCTCTACATGCTCTACACGGGCGGCACCACCGGCATGCCCAAGGGCGTCATGTGGCGTCAGGACGACATCTTCTCCCTCCTGAACTCGGCCGGCATCGGGGGCTACCCGCCCGACGGCGGACTGGAGGGGGTCCGGGCCCAGCTGCAGACGGTGGGTGCGGGCATGAGCGGTGTCCCCGCCTGCCCGCTCATGCACGGCACCGGTGCGCTCATCTCCTTCGGCCTGCTGTCGACCGGCGGCTGCATCGTCCTGCTCGAGGAGCGCTCGTTCAAGGCGGAGGAGCTGTTCGACGTCGTGGAGCGGGAGAAGGTCGGCGCCGTCGTGATCGTCGGCGACGTCTTCGCCAAGCCGATGGTCCGCGTCCTCGACGCCGACGAGGGGCGTTGGGACATCTCGAGCATCGTCTTCATCTACTCGTCGGGCGTGATGTGGAGCGAGTCCGTCAAGGAGGCCCTGCTCCGCCACCACCCGAAGATGATGCTGGTCGACGCGCTCGGCTCGTCGGAGGCGATCGGCATGGGGACGTCGGTCTCTGCCGGTGAGGACGCCGTCGGCACGGCCAGCTTCTCGCTCGGCCCGAACGCCGTCGTCATCGGCGACGGGAACCGGCTGGTCGAGCCGGGCTCGGGTGAGATCGGCCGGGTGGGGATCAAGGGCCGGGTGCCGGTCGGCTACTACAAGGACCCGGAGAAGTCGGCGGCCACGTTCCCGGAGATCGACGGCGTCCGCTACTCGATCCCGGGCGACCACGCCACGATCGACGCCGACGGCACCATCCAGCTGCTCGGGCGGGGCTCGGCGGTCATCAACACCGGCGGCGAGAAGGTGTTCCCCGAGGAGGTGGAGGAGGTGCTCAAGACCCACGCCTCCGTCCGGGACGCCGTGGCGGTCGGCATCCCCGACGAGCGCTTCGGCGAGGCGGTCACCGCCGTGGTCGAGCTCGAGCCGGGCGCCACCCTCGACGAGGAGTCGGTGATCGCCCACGTGAAGCAGGCGCTCGCCGGCTACAAGGCGCCGAAGCGGGTGCTGCAGGTGGACACCATCGGTCGCGCCGCCAACGGCAAGGTCGACTACCGGCGCCTCAAGGGCGAGGCCGTCGAGGCGCTCGGCATCGCCGGCTGAGGGAGGGCGGGTGGCGACGCAGATCCAGCTCACGTTCGACGCCGCCGACCCGCCGAGGCTGGCGGCGTTCTGGGCCGAGGTGCTCGGCTACGTGACCGAGCCGCCCCCCGAGGGCCACGAGACGTGGGAGTCGTGGTTGATCGCCATGCACATCCCGGAGGAGCGGTGGGGGTCGGTGGCGACCCTGGTCGACCCCGAGGGCGTGCGTCCCCGCATCTACATCCAGCGGGTCCCCGAGGCGAAGGTCGCCAAGAACCGGCTCCACATCGACGTCCGCACCCGCGGCAACACGCGCGAGACGCCGGCCGACGAGCGCTGGGCCCGCATCGACGCCGAAGCCGAACGGCTCGTCGGCCTCGGCGCGGCGCGGGGGGCCATGGTGGAGGAGCACGGCGCCCGCCACGTGGTGATGCAGGACCCCGAGGGCAACGAGTTCTGCCTCACGTAGGCGGAGCGGGGCCTGCGCGGGACCGCGACGACGGCTACTGGCGGGCGAGGCCCCCGGCCCAGGAGGCGAAGAGGGCGGCGTAGTGACCGCCCTGCTCGACCAGCTCGTCGTGGGTGCCGAGCTCGACGAGCTGCCCGCCGACGACGACGCCGACCCGGTCTGCCCGCTGCGAGGTGCTGAGGCGGTGGGCGATGACGACGACCGTGCGCCCCTCCATCAACCGCTCGATGGCCGCCTCGACGAGCACCTCGGTGCCGGGGTCGAGGCTCGAGGTGGCCTCGTCGAGCACGAGCACGTCGGGGTCGGCGAGGGCGGCCCGGGCCAGCGACACGAGCTGCTTCTCCCCGGCCGAGAGACGGGTGCCCCGGGCGTTGACCGGCATCTGGAGGCCCATCGGCAGCGAGGCGAAGCGCTCGAACGCCCCCACGGCCCGGAGGGCGTCGGCCACCTCGGCGTCGGTGGCGTCGCCCCGACCGATGCGGACGTTGTCGGCCAGGGTGCCGTTGAACAGGAAGCCCTCCTGCGGCACGACCACCATGCGCTCCCGGAGCGAGCGCATCGTGGCCAGCCGGAGGTCGATGCCGCCGTAGGTGATGCGCCCCTCGGTCGGGTCGTACAGCCGGGCGGCAAGCTTGGCCAGGGTCGACTTGCCCGCCCCGGTCGGCCCCACGAGGGCCAGGCGCTCGCCGGCGGCGATGCGGAGGGTGACGTCGCGCAGGACGGGCGCCCCTCCGGCGTAGGCGAAGCTGACGTGCTCGAGCTCGATGTCGCCACGGCGCGGGAGGTCGACCGCCCCCGGGTGCTCGTCGACCTCGACGGGCGTGTCGAGCAGGCCGAACAGCTTGCTGAGGGCGGCGCCGGCGGACTGCAGCGTGTTGAACAGCTGGCTGAGCTGCTGCACCGGCTCGAACAGGTTGGCGAGCAGCAGCACGAACGCAGCGACCGTGCCGAGGGTGACGATGCCGTCGCGCACGAACATGCCCCCGATGCCCACCACCGCAGCGGTGCCTGCGATCCCGGAGAGCTCGACGATCGGGAAGTACCAGACCGAGATCCGGACGGAGCGCATGTGGGCGTCGAAGAGCCCCTTGTTGCGCCGGCCGAAGCGGCCGACCTCGACGTCCTCACGCCCGAACGCCTGGATGACCCGGACGCCCGACAACCCCTCCTGCAGCGACGTCAGCGTCTGGCCGACGCGGTCGCGCACCGTCAGGTACGCCTTGTTCGACTGCCGCTGGAACCGGATGCTGGCCAACACGACGATGGGCAGCCCGACCAGGCACACGAGCGCCAGCTGCCACGACATGGCGAAGAGCACGATGATCGTGATCACGAGCAGCAGGGCGTTGCTCACGAACATGATCAGGCCGATCTGGACCAGCTCGGACAGCGACTCGACGTCGGCGGTCATGCGGGAGATCACCACCCCGGCCTTCTCCCGGTCGAAGAACGACATGGAGAGCGCCTGGAGGTGGTCGAAGACCCGGGTGCGCAGGTCCCGCAGGAAGTTCTCACCCACCTGGTTCACGGCCACGATGAGGAACCGGTAGCTGAGGTAGCTCAGGAGGGTGACACCGACGAAGCAGCCGATGGCGAGGTTCAGGGCGCCGGCGTCGTCCTGGCGCAGGCCCTTGTCGATGCCGTAGCGGACGAGGAACGGCCCGGCCACGATCGTCGCCGTCCACAGCACGGACAGGAGGGCGCCGCCGATGACCCCTCGCCGGTAGGGCCGCAGCATCCACCAGGCCCGCCTGAGCACCCGCTTCGCCGACTCGGCGTCGAGCTTGTCCTCCTCCCGGATGCCGACGCCGCCGCCCCCACCGCCGCGCATCAGGCAGGCACCTCCGAGGCGGCGTCGACCCCGTCGTGGGCGTCGTCGGTGTCGCCCGCCTGGGCGGCCGAGGCCAGCACGGTGCGGTAGCGCTCGCTCGTGGCGAGCAGCTCGTCGTGGGTGCCCTCGGCCACGATCCGGCCACCGTCGAGCAGCACCACCCGGTCGGCGAGGGCGATGGTGGCGGGGCGGTGGGCGATGACGATCGTGGTCCTGCCCCGCATCACCTCGTCGAGGGCGTCACGGATCTCGTGCTCCTTCGTCGGGTCGACCGCCGACGTCGCGTCGTCGAGGATGAGGATGCGGGGGTCGGCGAGGACGGCGCGGGCGATGGCGATCCGCTGGCGCTGCCCGCCCGACAGCGAGAAGCCCCGCTCGCCGATCACGGTGTCGTAGCCGTCCGGCAGCTGGCTCACGAACTCGTGGGCGCCCGACAGGCGTGCGGCTCGCAGGACGGCGTCGTCGCTGGCGTCGGGGTCGGCGAACGCGATGTTCGACCGGATGGTGGAGCTGAACAGGAACGTCTCCTCGAAGACGATGCCGACCGACCGGCGGAGGTCGCTGAGCTTGAGGTCGCGCACGTCGATCCCGTCGATGCGCACGACGCCGTCCTGCACGTCGTAGAAGCGGGGCACGAGGCGGGCCACCGTGCTCTTGCCGCTCCCGGTCGCGCCGACGATCGCCACCGACTGCCCGGGGGGCACCACGAGGTCGAGGCCGTCCAGGACGAGGGCCCCGTCGACGTAGGCGAAGGAGACGCCCTCGAAGCGCAGCTCGCCGCCACCGGGGGGGAGGGCCCGCGGGTGGGCGGGGTCGGCGATGGCGGGCGCGGTGGCCAGCACCTCGTGCACCCGGTCCGCCGAGGCCGCCGCCCGCTGGGCCAGCGAGACGATCAGGCCGGTGGAGCGCAGCGGCCAGATGAGCAGCGCCAGGTAGATGTTGAAGGCGATGAGCTCGGCGATGGTGAGGTCACCCCGCAGGACCTGGTAGCCGCCGAAGCCCAGCACCATCACGAGCCCGAGGTTGGGCAGGAGCTCCATCGCCGGCAGGTAGGTGGCCCGGATGCGGGCCGTCTGGACCGACCGGGCGAACACGTCGTCGGCCTCGGCCCGCAGGCGTGCCGCCTGGATGGGCTCGGCCCCGTGGCCCTTCACCACTCGGATCCCCGAGACGGTCTCCTCGACCACGTCCGACAGCTCCGCCAGCTCCTGCTGGAGGCCCATCACCGCCGGGTGGAGCTTGCTCGAGAACACCTTGGCGAGGACGTTCACCAGTGGCAGGGCACCGAGCGCGACCAGCGCCAGGAGGGGGTTGATCGAGATCATGATCGCGGTCGACGCGATGACCGTGATGAGGTTCGAGAACGTCATCGGGATCATCACGACGAAGAACTGGATCTGCTGGAGGTCGGTGTTGGCCCGGCTCATGAGCTGGCCGGTCTGCGCCTTGTCGTGGAACGCGAAGTGCAGCCGCTGGAGGTGGGCGAAGAGCCGGTGGCGCAGCGTGGTCTCGACCGAGCGGGAGACCCGGAACGCGAAGTACCTGCGGGTGCCGGTGAAGATGGCGGCGACCACCCCGGCCCCGAGGATGATGAGCGACCACTTGCCGAGGGCGCCCGGGACCTGCTCCTCGATGCCCTCGCCGATGCCGAGCTGGACGAGCTTGGGGACCGCCACCTTGGCTGCGGTCCACACGAGGCCGACCACGACACCGAGGGCGATGCCCCGCCACTCGGCCTTGAGGCTCCGCCCGAGCAGGCGCCAGCCGTCCTTCGTCGCCTTCCGGCGCACGTCGTCGTCCTGCTCGAGGCCGGTCGCCACGGCTGCGGTCACGTCAGTCCCCTCCCGTGTGCCAGCCGAGACGCCTTGACCCGCCGGTCAGGTTACCGGGGGGCCGACGGCGTGTGACGACGCAATTGCGCGTCCCGAACCGAGGGCGGGCACCCGCTGCCGGCGGAGGCGGCTGCTCGACCCTGCGCCACCAGGCGTCCGGACGCGAGACGGCCGGGCCCTCCCGCTGCGCAGCTGCTCGCTGCGCCGGAGGACCCGGCCGGCCTGTCGTCGCTCGACCCGCCTGCCGGCGGGACGTGTGCCTCAGCCCTTGCGGCGCGCCTTGGCGGCCTGGGCGGCCTTCTCGAGGCGGACGGCCTCGTCCTTGGAGGTCAGGGCGGTCTGCTTCTCCGCCAGCGCCTCGCGCTCGGCCTCGAGGCGTGCCGCCTCGGCCTCGCGCTCCTGGCGCTGCACCCGGTCCCGCTCGGCGTCCGCCTGCTCCTGGACCTTGCGCTCCTGCTCGGCCGCCTTGGCGTCCGCCCGCTGCTGGGCCTCGCGCCGCTCGCGCTCGAGGCGGTCCTTGTTGGCCTGCTCACGGGCCTTGGCCTCGTCGCGCTCCTCGGCGGCCTCGGCCCGGCGCTCGTCCAGCTCCTGGTCGGCCCGGGCCCTGGTGGCCTCGGCCTCGGCCTCGAGCTCCACGGCCCTGCGCAGCTGGGTGACGCGCGCCCGCTGCAGGTCGGCGTCCTCGCGGAGCACCTGGTCGCTGAGCACGGTGGCCGCGAAGGCCTTGACCCGCGCCTCGAAGTCCTCGAAGGCGATCGCCGGCGGCCACGACGTGTCCCCCGGGGTGTCGGGGTTGAGCACGCGCTCCGCAGCGGTCAGCGGCAGGCGGGCGAGCTTGAGGTACGTGTTGACCGCGTTGCGCGGCAGCTCCTGGATGACAGACATGTGCATCTCCTGTTCGGGTGGTGGACCGGCTTCAGCCGGCGGTCTCCTGGGCGTCGTCGAGGGCCTTGGCGGCGGCACGGGCGGCCTCGGCCTCGGCCTCGACCTGTGCGGCCCGCTGCTCGGCCTCGGCGCGCTCGCTCATGGCGTCGAGCTCCTCCTTGGCGACCTGCTGCTGCTCACGGGCGGCCTGCTGCTCCACGGCGGCCTCGCGGTGGTCGAGCTGCTGCTCGAGCCGGGCCTTCTCCGCGGCCTCCTCGGCCTCCAGCTGGGCCTCGCGCTCGACCTGCGCCTGCTCGAGGCGCACCCGCTCGGCGTCGACCTGGTTGCGCTCGAGGGCGCTCTCGACGTCGGCCTGCTCGGCTGCGACCCGGGCGGCCCGCTCACGCTGCTCGGCCTCGGTGGCGGCCTCGACGGTGGCCTGCTCGAGGCGACCCTCGGCGGCGAGCTCGTCGTTGCCGACGATCTCCCCGCCGACCTCCTTGGCCTTGCCCACGATCTTGCCCATCAGGCCGCCGCCAGGCTTGTCGTTCGTGTCACTCATGGTGGTGCTCCTCGGGGGGGATGGATCCGGACAGATGTGGCGCCATGCGCGTCGCATGCGCCGCACGGGGGTGCTTACCCTAGCAAGCATTTCGCAAACAGCGGCATGCGTTCGAGGATCGTGGGCCGTGACCGTGCCTCGACCGGTACGGCCCCCGGGCGAGGGGGCACGATGGCGCCATGCACTACGACGACGTCGTCGCCGCCACCTTCGACGAGCCGGACCGCCCCCTGCGGCTGCCCGTCGCGGTCACCGATGCAGCACCGGCACGACGTCTCCGAGACGCCGCCGAGCCGCTGGCCATGCACCCCGTCTGGTCGCGGGCCACGAACGAGGCGCTCGCGGGCCACGGCCTCGACTTCCTCAGCGCGTACGTCTGGGGGCGGGCGGCGGCGCTCGGGGAGCCGGCCCCCGGCGTGGTGGTGGCCGCCTTCGGCGCCTTCGCACCTGGACTCGTGACGGCCACGTACGAGGCGGGTCGGGCGGCGTGCGACCGCGGCACGCTGCTCTCGGCGCGGGCGGAAGCCACGACCCGCAGCCTGGCCGAGGTGCTCGCCGGGGAGGCCGAGGTGGACGACGTGGCTGCCCGGCTGCAGCACGCCGTCGAGGGCGTGCACACCGCCGGCCGGCCGCTCTTCGCGGGCCTGGCCGGGCAGGCCTGGCCGGAGGACCCCGTCGGCCGCCTGTGGAGCGCCTGCGAACGGCTGCGGGAGCTGCGGGGCGACGCCCACGTGGCGGTGTGGGCCGCTGCCGGGCTCGACCCGGTCGAGGTCAACGTCATCACCGAGCGCTGGCTCGACCTCGACCTCGGCTCCTACAGCGCCACCCGGGGCTGGACGGCTGCGGAGATCGCCGGAGCCGCGGGGCGGCTCCGGGACCGCGGCCTCATGGAGGGCGACGGGCTCACAGGCGCAGGGCGGGCGTTCAGGGCCGACCTCGAGGCGAGGACGGACCACGCCATGGCACCGGTGCTCTCGGCGCTCGACGGCGAGCTCGACGCGGTCGTGGACGCGCTCGGGCGCTGGTCCGCCGCCTGCGTCTCGGCCGGCGCCTTCCCCCCCGACCCCCGCAAGCGGGCGGCCGGCTGACCCACCGACCAGGCGGCGCGCCCGGCCGGGGTGGCAGCTCCGGTCGCCTGGGCCCGCACCCGCGCCCTGCGCACCCGCCCCACCCGTGGTCCGGCGCGAGCCACCATCACCCGAGCCGAGTCGCCCACGCGGCACACGGAGTACAGGAGAGGACGAGTGCCTGAGGGGCACACCATCCACCGCATCGCCCGAGACCACGCTCCCCTGCTCGTCGGCCGGCAGGTGGCGGCCGTCAGCCCCCAGGGCCGCTTCGCAGCCGGCGCCGCGGTCCTCGACGGGTTGGTGCTCGAGCGCATCGAGGCCTACGGGAAGCACTCGTTCCACTGGTACGAGGACGAGGTGCTGCTGCACGTCCACCTCGGCCTCTACGGCGGGTGGACGGTCGGGCGGGGCGAGCCGCCCGAGCCCCGGGGCGCCCTTCGCCTGCGGCTGTCGACCGACGACGCGTGGTTCGACCTGCGGGGGCCGATCGCCTGCGAGGTCATCGGCCCGGCAGAGCGCGAGCTCGTCCTCGCCCGCCTCGGCCCCGACCCGCTCCGTCGCGACGCCGATCCGGCGCGCGCCTCGGCCCGGATCGCCAGGAGCCGCGCACCGATCGGCCAGCTGCTCATGGACCAGTCGGTCCTCGCCGGCATCGGCAACGTGTACCGGGCCGAGGTGCTGTTCCGGGCCGGGTTGTCCCCGTTCCTCCCCGGGCGGGAGCTCGCCCCCGAGCGCTGGGACGACCTCTGGACCGACCTCCGCTCGCTCCTGCGGGCCGGCGTCCGCTCGGGACGCATCGTCACCACCGAGCGGGAGGACCGCGAGCGCCGCAGCGGCCGGCCGAGCCGGGAGGACGCCCACTACGTCTACCGGCGGACAGGGCTTCCCTGCCGGCGGTGCGGGACCCCGGTGCGGACCGAGGTGCTGGCGGGCCGCAACCTCTTCTGGTGCCCGACCTGCCAGGTCGACAGGAGCGACCCTCAGGGCGCCGGCGCCCGCCCCTCGGCCAGGTCGTCGCCGTAGAGGGCCCGGGCGAAGCGCTCGACGTCCGGCCCCCGGCGCAGGTGGTGGCCGCCGTCGACGCTCAGGTGCACGCCGGTGATCCAGCTCGACTCCGGGCCGAGCAGGAACCGGACGGCAGCCGCGATGTCGTCGACCGTGCCGGTGCGTCGGATCGGCATGCAGTCGAGGTAGTCCTCGACGACGGCCTCGTCGCCGAGGAGGCCCGCAGCGAGATCGGTCTCGACCAGCCCGGGGCACACCGAGCTCACCCGCACGCCCGCGGTGCCCAGCTCGTCGGCGGTGTTGCGGACGAGCATGTCGATGGCCGCCTTGCTCGTGCAGTACGGGCCCATGAAGCGGTGGGTCTCGATCCCGGCGATCGACGAGATGGCGACCATCGCCCCTCCTCCCGCACGGGCGATGGCGGCGCCGGCGTGCTTGAACGTGAGGAAGGTGCCGGTGAGGTTCGTCCGCAGGATCCGGTCCCACTCCTCCACGGGGGTGGCGATGATCGGGCTCAGGCCGCCCGTCCCGGCGTTGGCCACCGCCAGGTGCAGCGCGCCGAGCGGGGCGGACGCCTCGGCGACGGCCCGGGCCACGTCGGCCTCCACCCCCACGTCGCCGACGACGAAGCCGACGTGGCCACCCTCCGACGCCGCCCGGATGGCACCGGCGCCGGCCCGGAGCTTGTCCTCGTCGCGCCCCATGATGGTCACCGCGGCACCGTCCGCAGCGAGGGATGAGGCGCACGCCAGCCCGATCCCGCTCCCGGCGCCCGTCAGCAGCGCCGCCCGCCCCTGCAGTGCCCGCACGCCGTCAGCCACGAACGCCTCCCCCCTCGGGCGCGGCACGCCCGGCGCCGAACGTAGGCGACGGAGGCGGCCTCGTCCCCGCCCGCCGCCCCGCCGAGGTCGGTGCTGCCCGCGACCGATCGCCCCGCCGCCGAGCGGTGGCCCGCTAGACACGGACCGGTGCGGATCGGGTTCCTCGGCGCCGGCCACATCGCCACCTTCCACTCCAAGATGCTCAGGGCGTCGGGCGCCGACGTGGTGTGGGCAGGTGTGCACGACGTCGACGCGGCCCGGTCGGAGGCCTTCGCCCGTGCCAGCGGCGCGACCGCGTGCCGCACCGAGGACGAGGTGCTCGACGGCGCCGACGCCGTCTACGTCTGCACCTGGACGTCCGAGCACCCGCGCCTCGTCGCCGCCGCGGCCGAGCGGGGCCTGCCCCTGTTCTGCGAGAAGCCCCTCGCCACGAACCTGGCCGACGCCCGCACCATGGCGGAGACGGTGCGGGCGGCCGGGATCACGAACCAGGTCGGCCTCGTCCTGCGGCGGTCCCCCGCCTTCCTCGCCGTGCGGGACCTCGTGCACGATCCGGCCGCCGGCGACCTGCTGACGGTGGTCTTCCGCGACGACCAGTGGATGCCTGTCCCCGGCGCCTACGGCTCCACCTGGCGGGGCGACGTGGCCAAGGCCGGCGGAGGGACGCTGCTGGAGCACTCCATCCACGACCTCGACCTGCTGGAGGCCACGCTGGCGCCGATCGTCGCCGTCGCCGCCCGCAGCGGCAACCGCCACGGGATGGCGGGCATCGAGGACCTCATGGTCGTGACGCTCGACTTCGTGGGCGGCGCCACCGGCACCCTCACGAGCATCTGGCACGACATCGAGCCGCGGGGCAGCCTCCGGCGGGTCGAGGTGTTCTGCGAGCGCCGGTGGGTCTCCCTGGAGCACGACTGGACCGGGCCCGTCTGCTGGAGCGACGCCGACGGCGGCGGCGGCGTGCTCGGGGAGGAGGCGCTCGGCTTCGGGGAGAACCCGGACGGCGCGTTCGTCGAGGCGGCCCGGGCACAGGGTCGTGCGTGGCCCGACTTCGACGTCGGGGTCCGCGCCCACGAGGTGGCCGACGCCATCTACCGGTCCGCCGCTGCCGGCGGCGAGCGGGTGACGGTCTGAGGGTGGCCGGCCCGCCCCCTCTCGGCCGCGCTCAGTCCTGCTTGCGGGCGATGGCCTGCCCGAGCTCGAGCTTCGTCATCCGGGAGCGGCCCTTCACGCCCAGCGCCGCTGCCCGCTCGTAGAGCTCGGCCTTCGTGTGGCCGACGACGTCGACCCCGCCGGCGTGCTCACCCGTCGGCCCGGGCCGCGCCGCCCCCGGGTCCGAGGGGCCCTTCTCGTCCTTGGGCTCCCAGTGGTCGTCCACCTTCTCGAAGGAGTGCTTGAGCGCGGCCAGGGCGGTGCGGCTGGCCCGCTCCCCCTTGCCGTAGGTCTCCTCGGCGGACTCCAGCGTCTTGGCGTACGTGCGCTGCGCCTTGGCCGGGGATCGCTCGATGGTCCCCGGCAGGTCCTTCTTCTTCGGCATCTCGACCTCCTCGACGTCGGTGCTCGCCTGAGCCCTACCCCCGATCGGGGCCACCGGTCGCAGCCGGTCGACCAGCCAGCGGGCGTCGGTGACGGCGTGGCCGTGCCAGTCGTTGTTGAAGTAGGCGTAGACGTCGTGGCCGGCGTCCCGCCACGCCTCCAGCCGCCGGGCGGGGAGCTCGAGCCCAGCGGCGCCGTACAGGCCGAGGTACTTCTGGCGCAGCGCGTCGGGCCCGTGGAAGCGGACGTAGGTCCAGTCGGCCGTGAGCTCCCAGGGGTGGTCGGCCAGCAGGTCGTGGATGCACAGCGCGGCCCCGTGACGGCGCAGGACGTCGTAGACGTCCTCGTGCAGCCACGACGGCTCCCGGACCTCGACGGCCCAGCGGATCCCGCTCGGCGCGACGGTCAGGAACTCGTCGAGCCGCTCCGGGTTGCGCCTCCACCGTGGCGGCAGCTGGACGAGGTTGGGACCGAGGGACGCACCGAGGCGCTCCACCCGGTCGAGGTGGTTCGGCAGCCACGTGGCGGCGTCGCGCAGCTTCATGCGGTGCGACCCGAACTGGCCGAGCTTGAGGGCGTAGGTGAACCCCGCCGGCGCCTGGGCGGCCCAGCCCTCGGTCGTCGTGGCGGGTGGCAGCCGGTAGAAGGTGTTGTTGATCTCGACGGTGTCGAACAGCGTGGCGTAGTGCTCGAACCACCGGCGCTGCGGGAGCCGCTCCGGGTAGACGATCCCCCGCCAGTCCTTGTACATCCAGCCCGAGCAGCCCACCCGCACCTGCCCCGGCGTCGTCCCCACCTGAGGTCGCTACCCAGGATCCGCTCCGACGGTTCGGGTGCGGGACCGCCATGCTGGTCGGCGGTGGAGACCGCAGACACGCTGCTGGCCGACGTCGCCGCCCGCCTGTCGGCCCTCACGATCCGGGACGAGCAGGAGCTGCGCCGCCGGGTCGACCGGGCGAGGAGGGACGGCGACGAGACGTCGGCGCGGGCCGTGCTCGACGCGGTCGACGCGGCCGAGCAGCGGATCGGGCAGCGACGGGCGCGGGTGCCGTCGCCGACCTATCCCGAGGGGCTCCCCGTCTCGGAGCGGCGCGACGAGCTCGTGGCCGCCATCCGCGACAACCAGGTCGTGATCGTCGCCGGGGAGACGGGGTCGGGCAAGAGCACGCAGCTGCCGAAGATCTGCCTCGAGGCGGGCCGGGGCGTCCGGGGGCTGATCGGCCACACCCAGCCGCGGCGCCTGGCGGCGCGGACCATCGCCGAGCGGGTCGCCGAGGAGCTCGGCGGCGACGTCGGCGACGTCGTCGGCTACACCGTCCGCTTCACTGACCGTGTCGGCGACCGCTCGCTCATCAAGGTGATGACCGACGGGATCCTCCTGGCCGAGATGCAGCGCGACCGGTCGCTGAGCCGCTACGACACGATCATCGTGGACGAGGCCCACGAGCGCAGCCTGAACATCGACTTCATCCTCGGCTACCTCAAGCAGCTGCTGGCCCGCCGGTCCGACCTGAAGGTCGTGGTCACGAGCGCCACCATCGACACGCAGCGCTTCTCCGACCACTTCGGCGGAGCGCCGGTCATCGAGGTCACCGGCCGCAGCTACCCGGTCGAGGTGCGCTACCGGCCGGTCGGAGAGGACCCGGAGGACGACCGCGACCAGATCCAGGCGATCAGCGACGCCGTGGAGGAGCTGCGCCACGAGGGGCCGGGCGACGTCCTCGTGTTCCTCAGCGGTGAGCGGGAGATCCGGGACACCGCCGACGCCATCACGAAGCTCCAGCTCCCGCACACCGAGGTGCTGCCGCTGTACGCCCGCCTGTCCTCCACCGACCAGCACCGGGTCTTCCAGGCCCACACCGGGCGGCGCATCGTGCTCGCGACGAACGTGGCGGAGACCTCCCTCACCGTCCCCGGCATCCGCTTCGTGGTGGACCCCGGGACGGCTCGGATCTCCCGCTACAACCGGCGCACGAAGGTGCAGCGGCTGCCGATCGAGGCGGTGTCCCAGGCGTCGGCCGACCAGCGAGCGGGACGGTGCGGGCGGGTGGCGCCCGGCGTCTGCATCCGCCTCTACACCGAGGACGACTACCTCGCCCGGCCGGCGTTCACCGAGCCGGAGGTGCTGCGGACCAACCTCGCGTCGGTCATCCTCCAGATGACGGCGATCGGCCTCGGTGACGTCGCCCGGTTCCCGTTCGTGGAGCCGCCCGACGCCCGCAGCATCAACGACGGCGTGGCCCTCCTCGAAGAGCTCGGTGCGCTGGAGCCGGGTCGCGTCGGGGACGACCGGCGCCTCACCCACCTCGGCCGCCGGCTCTCCCAGCTGCCGCTCGACCCCCGCCTCGCCCGCATGGTCCTCGAGGCCGACCGCAACGGCTGCGTGGCCGAGGTGCTGGTCATCGCCGCCGCCCTGTCGATCCAGGACCCGCGGGAGCGGCCGACGGGCAAGGAGCAGGCGGCGGCCGAGCTCCACGCCCGCTTCGTCGACCCGGGCTCCGACTTCCTCTCCTACCTGAACCTGTGGCGCCACGTGCGCGCCGAGCAGGAGGCGCGCACCTCCAGCGGCTTCCGGCGCATGTGCAAGCAGGAGCACCTCAGCTACCTCCGGGTCCGGGAGTGGCAGGACGTCCACGGCCAGCTCCGCCAGGTCCTGCGCACGCTGAAGGTCACGCCGAACGACGAGCCCGGCCAGCCCGACCAGATCCACCGGTCGCTGCTCGCCGGCCTGCTCTCCCACATCGGGATGAAGGAGGGCGAGCGCCAGGAGCTGCTCGGCCCCCGCAACGCCCGCTTCGCGATCGCCCCCGGGTCCGTGCTGTTCAAGAAGCCGCCGCAGTGGGTGATGGTGGCCGAGCTGGTGGAGACGAACCGGCTCTGGGGGCGGGTCGCCTCCCGCATCCACCCGTCGTGGGCGGAGCAGCTCGGGGCCCACCTGGTGAAGCGCAGCCACGGCGAGCCGTGGTGGGACGACCGCCGCGGCGCGGGCATGGTCGACGAGCGGGTGACGCTGTACGGCCTCCCGCTCGTCACGGGCCGGAAGGTCCCCTACGCGAGCGTCTCGCCGGACGATGCCAGGGACATGTTCATCCACCACGCCCTGGTGGAGGGCTCGTGGGTCACGCACCACGCCTTCGTCGAGGCGAACCGCAAGCTGGTCGAGGAGGTGCGGGCGCTCGAGGACCGGGCCAGGCGTCGGGACATCCTCGTCGGGGGCGAGGCGCTGTTCGACTTCTACGACCGGCGGGTGGGCGCCGGCGTCACGTCGAGCCGTCACTTCGACCGGTGGTGGAAGGAGGAGCGCCGACGTCACCCCGACCTCCTCAGCTTCACCGTCGAGGACGTCGTCGACCCCGCCGCCGGCGGAGTCAGCCTGGCGTCGTACCCCGACGTGTGGCACCACGGCGACCTCGCCCTGCCGCTGCGCTACGAGTTCGACCCGTCGTCGGACCTCGACGGGGTCACCGTCGACGTCCCGCTCCCCCGCATGGACGACGTCGACCCCGCAGCCTTCGCCTGGCAGGTGCCGGGCCTGCGGGAGGAGCTCGTGACGGCCCTCATCAGGACCCTCCCGAAGTCGCTCCGGCGCCAGATCGGCCCCGCCGGCGACCACGCCCGCGCCTTCCTCCGGGAGGTGGGTCCCGGCGACGGACGGCTCGACGTGGTCCTCGCCAGGTGGATGGCGCGCCGCACCGGGGAACGGGTCACGGCCGCAGACTGGGACCTCGAGCGGGTGCCCGACCACCTGCGGGTGACGTTCCGCGTCGTGAGCGAGCGGGGGACGCCGCTCGCCTGGAGCAAGGACCTGCCGGCGCTGCGGACGCACCTCCGGGGGAAGCTCCGGGCGACGGTCACCGGCGCCACCAGGTCCATCGAGCAGGAGGGGCTGACGTCGTGGACGATCGGCGAGCTCCCGAGGACGGTCTCGGCCGAGACCGGGGGGCACACGGTCACCGCCTACCCGGCACTGGTCGACGAGGGCGACACCGTGGCGGTCCGGAGCTTCGCGACGGTGGTGGAGCAACGGCGGGCCATGTGGGCCGGCACCCGTCGCCTGCTGCTGCTGAGCATCGGCTCACCCGTGCCCGCCCTCCAGCGCCTGCTGCGGAACGAGACGAAGCTGGCACTGGCCCAGGCCCCCTACGCCAGCGCCGCCGAGGTGCTGGAGGACTGCGTCACCTGCGCCCTCGACGAGGTCCTGGCGGGGGCGGGTGGGCCGGTCTGGGACGAGGCCGCCTTCAGGCGCCTCTGCGACGCGGTGCGGGACGAGCTCGTCGACGCCGCCCGCTCGACCGCGGTGCTCGCGGGTCGGATCATCAGCCAGATGCGGTCGATCGAGCGCCGGCTCGACGCCCACACGTCGCCGGCGGTGCAGCCCGCCCTCACCGACATCCACGTCCAGGTCGCCCGACTCGTCCACGAGGGCTTCGTGACGGCTACGGGGTCGGCGCAGCTCGTCCACCTCCCCCGCTACCTGCAGGCGATCGAGCGTCGGCTCGACAGGCTTGCCCAGGACCCCTACCGCGACCGCGCTGCGATGCAGCGCGTGCAGCGGGTGGAGGAGGCCTTCGACCAGATCAGGCACCGCCGCTCGGACCCTGAGGTGGCAGCAGTCCGCTGGCTGCTCGAGGAGCTTCGGGTCAGCGTGTTCGCCCAGTCGCTCGGCACGCCGAAGCCGGTCAGCGAGCAGCGGGTCCTGAAGGAGATCGCCCGCCTCCGCTGACGGGCGCCCCCGCGGCCGGGCCGGTCGGAGGCTGCGCGAGCGATGACCTGCCGGGACCGGGAGTGCGGGCCCCCCCGTCACCAGGGGGCGTCGTCGGGCGGGAGGTCGATGAGCTCGTCGACGTCCTCGACGCCCGGGGACGCCATGGTCCAGCGACCCGAGCGCTTGAGGAAGCGGTACCACCGCCCGTCTCGGCTGCGGCGGAGCTGCTGCTCACCGCCGACGGTCACCCGGTTGGCCCGCACCCTGATGATGCGGGGCGCCACGCCGGCCGCCACGAGGCGGTCCCTGGCGTCGGCCATCTCCGGCGCCGGCGCCGGCCACGCCGGCTCGTCGAGGACCCGGAGGCCTGCAGCCCCGGCCAGGTGCCACGCCGCCGCCTGCAGCTCGAGGACGGCGTCGGTCAGGCCGACGCGAGCCGCCAGGTCCCGCCGCTCGGTGGCCGTGGCCGCCAGGGCCCTCCGGGCCAGGTCGGAGGCCGCGTCGAGCTCGAGGCCGGAGGTCCCGGTCCCCGTCCGGACCTCCCACGCCCGCCGAGCGGCGTCGGCGGCCAGGCGCCGCAGCCCGAGGCCGTCGAACGGCGCCTCCCGGGGCGGGTCGCTCGGCCAGGGCGCAGGTCGGCCGGCCCCGTTCCGAGCAGGTGGTGGCGGCGACGGCAGCGGACCCGGGATCCGGGCCCAGGCGTCGCGGGCGGCGACGCCGACCTGGAGGACCGCGGTGCTGTCGCCACCAGCCTCGTCCGTCGGAGCCGTGGCCGCCCGCCGGGCCCGCACCGCCGCCAGAACCTCCTCTCGCGCCATCCCCCGCAGCTGCAGGAGCACGAACGGGTCGTCGTCGAGGGCGTCCGCCATCAGGTAGCAGACCGCCGCCGCGTGCTTGCACGGCTCGGCCCAGTCGGGGCAGGAGCACGCCGTGCGCAGCTCGCCTGACCTCGGCAGCAGCTCGACGTCAACCGCCCGGGCGTCGGCGACGACCCCGGGATCGAGCTCCCCGTCGAGGAGGGCGGCCGCGTGACCAGCCTTCGCCACGACCGCGTCGAGCACGCACTCCCACTCGTCATCCCGGAACGGCCGCACCTCGAGCAGCACGTCGTAGGGCTCGGGACGGGACCCGTGGACGAGCGCACGCACCGCCCCCGGGCCCACCACCAGCTCGGTGGCGTTGCCCTTGCGGGCGTAGGTGCGCCCACGCGACAGGCGGTTCGGGTCATGGACCGCCCGGCCTTCGAGCGCGTCGAGCCACGCCCTGCCCCACCACGTGGCGCCGAAGGTCCGGCGCTCAGCCACCCGGCGCACCGAGGGCCACGAGGTCGGCGAGCTCGTCGTCGGACAGCTCCGACACCCACGCCTCGCCTCCGCCCACCACCGCGTCGGCCAGCGCCCGCTTGGTCTGCAGCAGGACTGCTATGCGCTCCTCGAGCGTCCCCTCGCACACGAGCCGGTGCACCTGGACCGGCCGGTCCTGGCCGATGCGCCAGACGCGGTCGCTCGCCTGGTCCTCGACGGCGGGGTTCCACCACCGGTCGTAGTGGACGACGTGGGTGGCGCGGGTGAGGTTCAGCCCCGTCCCCCCCGCCTTGAGCGACAGGAGGAGGACCTTTGGGTGGCCGGCCTGGAGGTCGTCGACCATCTCCTCTCGCCTCCCGACCGGCGTGGCCCCGTGCAGGAAGGCCGACTCGATGCCGAGGCTGTCGAGCTGGGCGGTCAGCAGGCGCCCCATCGCGACGTACTGGGTGAACACGAGGACGGAGTCGCCCTCGTCGGTGATGACCTGGAGCAGGTCGCTGACGGCCTCGAGCTTCCCGGACCGGCCGGGGAGCGGGCCGTCCTGCCCCAGGTACTGGGCCGGGTGGTTGCAGATCTGCTTGAGCGCGGTCAGGAGCTTGAGCACGAGGCCACGTCGGTCGATCCCCTCGGCGGCGGCCACGTCGTCGAGCAGCTCGGCCACCACCGCCCGGTAGAGGGTCGACTGCTCGGTGGTGAGCCCGACGAAGCGGTCGGTCTCGGTCTTCGGCGGGAGGTCGGGGGCGATGTCGGGGTCGGACTTCCGGCGGCGCAGGAGGAAGGGGCGCACGGTGGCGGCCAGCCGGGTGGTGGCGTCCTCGTCCCGCTCCCGCTCGATCGGCACCGCAACGTTGCGCTGGAACGCGTCGAGCGGTCCGAGCAGGCCGGGCGTGGTCCAGTCCAGCAGCGCCCACAGGTCCGACAGGCGGTTCTCCACCGGCGTGCCGGTGAGGGCGATCCGAGCCGAGGACCCGATGCCACGGAGGGCCCGGGCGGTGCGGGAGTACGGGTTCTTCACGGCCTGGGCCTCGTCGGCCACCACCAGCCCCCACGGCACCGCCGCCAGCGTCGACGCGTCCCGTCGGACGACGCCATAGGTCGTGACCACCAGCTCGTCGGCGGCGACGTCGTCGAGCGAGCGTGCCGCCCCGTGGTGGCGCCGCACCGGCACGTCGGGCGTGAAGCGGGCCGCCTCGCGCTGCCAGTTCCCGAGCAGGGTGGTGGGGCAGACGATCAGGGTCGGGCCGCTGCCCCGCCGCGCGAGGTGGAGCGCCAGGACCTGGATGGTCTTGCCGAGCCCCATGTCGTCCGCCAGCACCCCGCCGAGGCCGAGCCCGGCCATCTCCCCCAGCCAGGCCAGGCCTCGCCGCTGGTACGCCCGCAGCTCCGCCTGGAGGCCGGGCGGAGGGGAGGCGTCTCGCCGGGCACCGCCCGTCCCCCCGACGGCGTCGCCCAGGTCCCGCAGACGGTCGGCCAGGGCCAGGAGCGGCCCCTCGATCTCGGCCTCCACGGCCTCGCCGTCGACCGTCAGGGAGCCCGAGAGGGCAGCCGCCAGGACGTCACCGGTGCGTATCGCCCGCCGCTCGGCCAGGCGACGGAGCTGCTCGGGGTCGGCCCTGACCCAGCGCCCCCGCATCCGGACCATCGGGCGCTTGGCGTCGGTGAGGGCGGCGAGCTCCTCGTCGGTCAGCTCCGCCCCGTCGATGCTCGCCTTCCACCGGAGCTCGGCGACGGTGGCGAGGTCGAGGCCGCCGCCCGTGACCGCCTCGGGCTGGGGCGTCGTGACCACCGACCGCAGCGCCAGCGGCCTGAGGACGTCGGCCGGCCACAGGACCGGCAGGCCGGCCGCGGCCAGGTCGTCGGCCACGGGGCCGAACAGCTCCTCGGCCTCGGCGTCGTCGAGCTCGAGCTCGTCCGGCCTCGCCTCCGCCAGGAGGCGGCCCACGGGCGGCCAGGCCCGGGCCGCCCGGCGCAGCGTGACCAGCAGCGTTGTGTCGACGTCGGCGCCGAAGCGGGCGATGACCGAGGGTGGGGCCACCCACAGGTCGCCGGCGCTGATCACCAGCCCGGGGTCCAGCGTGCTCCTCACCTCGAGCACGCAACGGACCGGCGCCCCCCGCTCCTCGGGGAGGTCGAGGCGGAGGCCGGCGGTGGCCGACCCGCTCGAACCGGTGGTCGACCGCAGCCAGCCGCCGACGGCGTAGACGTCGTGGCGAGCCGTCGATGCGAAGGGCTCGTGTCCGGCGGCGACCGGGGCGGCAGCGGTGCGCACCAGCGCGTCGACGACGGCGTCGACGAACGCCGCCACCGCGGCCGCCGGGGCCAGCACCCTCGGCTCCCCGTCGTCCCGCTCGGCCAGGGCGTGGGCGGCCGGCGGCAGCGCCTCGGCCAGCTCGGCCAGGCGGACGCGGTCCGACGGATCGAGCGGCCCCACCCGCCAGGTGTCCAGACCGTCGGCGGTGGTGGAGGGGAGGAGCCGACCCCTGGCGACGAGGTCGAGGGCCACGTTGGCCGCCACCGACCACGCCCGGACGGAGGGGCGGACGCCGGCCGCCGCGGGGAGGGCCGCCAGCACGTCGATGCACCGGGCGACGGGCACCAGCTCGACGTCCGTGCGCCGCCGCTGCAACCCGTCGTCGCCGGGGGTGACGAGGGTGACCGACGCCGCCACCGAGCCGTGGATCGGGCTGCCCCACAGGGCGAGCGCCCCCTCCCGACCGACCTCGCCCGGGACGAAGGTGGCCTCCACGCCCTCTGCTCCCAGCGCCGGCACTGCGTCACGGTACCGAGGCGCCCCCGGGCGCCGATCGACCGCGGGCCCGGGGACGGACCTCGGTGCGGGTGGGAACGGCAGGTGGCCGTGTGATGCTGGGGGGGTGACGCCACAGCCGCGCCCACGCCCGTCCGAGCGGGTCCGTTGATGCCCCAGCCGATCCACGACGACGCCCTCGTCGACCTGGCCAACGCCCTCGCCGGGCTCCGCCGCGAGCTGGCGGCGGTGGCGATCTCCACGACGGTCGACGTCGACCCGACCCAGCGGTTCGGGCCCTGGCAGGCGGTCGTCGACGCGGTGCGGGCTGGCGCCACCGGCCTCGGCCCCGTCCCGGCGGGGACGCTCCTCGAACGCTCCGTGCCCGCTGCGGAGCGGCTGCAGGCTGCGCTCGGATCGGCCCGCGAGGTCGCCGCCGGCGCCGGTCGCGACGAGGCCGTGGAGGCCTGCACGGTCGCTGCCATCGAAGATGCGGCCACCCTGGCCGCCGTCTTCGGTCAGGACGACCCCGGGCTGGTCTTCGCCATGGAGTCGGCCTGCGCCACGGTGCTGGCGGCGGCGTACGCCACCTGGGTCACCCGGGACCTCGTGGACGATGCCGCAGCGGCCAACGGCACCGCCCTGCTGGACGTGACGCTGCGCCCGGTGTCCGCCCTCGCCCGGCTCCGGGCCCGCAGCCGGAGCGCAAGCGCCGTGCTCGACGCCGCCGAGGCGCAGCCACGGGTGGTGTGGGAGGCGCTGGCCGAGGCGGCGGTGCTGCGCCCGGAGGCCGAGGCCATGGCCGCCGTGCAGGTCCGCGCCCTGGCCGCGGTCGCCGGCTGCGGCGGTGCCGAGGCGGGTGTGGTCGCCACCCTGGCGCCGGCCGCGGTGGAGCCCGAGGTGGCGTACGCCGCTGCCACCGTCGTGGGTGACGTCGCCGTGGCCGTGGCCGGAGCCGAGGCGGGCGCCGTCGACGAGGCCCTGTGCGGCCGGGCTGCCGCGGCCTGGACCCGGTCGCAGGTCACCGGGGGCCACGCAGACGGCTGACGGGCCACCAACGCGCCGCCCGCACCGGGCGCGAACAGCTCCCGGCGGAGGGCTCGGACACGGGCCCGACCCCCCGGTCGCCCGGCTCCGG
>CADCSY010000091.1 GCA_902805555.1 uncultured Acidimicrobiales bacterium
GCGGCCTCGCTGAGGGCCTCGGCCAGCGCGGGGTGGACGAGGAGGCTCTCGACGATGTCGTTGACCCGCAGCCCCGCGGTCACGGCGAGGGCGAGGACCGAGATGAGCTCGGCGGCGTTGCGGCCGACGATCGACCCGCCGAGGACCACGCCGGTGGCAGGGTCCGAGAGGATCTTGACGAAGCCGCGGGGGTCGCCTTCGATCAGCGCCTTCGCCGAGCTGGAGAACGGCACCTTCGTGACCCGGAGCTTGCGGCCGGTGGCGAACGCCTCGGCCTCGGCCAACCCCACGTCGGCGATCTCGGGCTCGGTGAAGATGGCGGAGGCCGCCTTGTCGTAGTCGAGGTGCCGGTGCTCCCGGGTGTGCAGCCCCATGACGTGCTCGGCCACCTTGCGCCCCTGCATGGAGGCGACGGAGGAGAGCGGGAGCTTCCCCGAGAGGTCCCCGGCGGCGTAGATGTGCTCGACGTTGCTCTGGCAGTGCTGGTTGATCGGGATGTACCCGCCGTCGGTGACCACGCCGGCAGCGTCGAGGCCGAGCTCGTCGGAGTTGGGCACGGCGCCGATGGCGAGGAGGGCGTGCGACCCGACGACCACCCGCCCGTCGTCGCAGCGAACGGTCACGGCGTCGCCGTCGCGCTCGATGCCGATGGCCCGTGCGCCCTTCAGGAGCTTCACGCCCCGCGCCAGGAAGTCCTCCTCGAGCACCGCTGCCACCTCGGGGTCCTTCTGGGGCAGCACCTGCTGGCGGCTGACGATGAGCGTGACGTCGCAGCCGAAGCTCTTGAACATGTGCACGAACTCGACCCCGGTGACCCCCGACCCGATCACGACGAGGTGCTCGGGGAGCTGCGGCGGCGGGTACGCGTCACGGGTCGTCAGGATCCGCTCGCCGTCGGGGCGGGCGAAGTCGGGGATGCGCGGTCGGCTGCCGGTGGAGAGCAGCACGGCGTCGGCGTGGAGCTCGGTGATCTCGTCCTCGGTCTCGACGACGACCTCGTTCGGCCCCTTCAGGCGACCGCTGCCGCGGAGGATCCGCACCCCTTGGCTCTCCAGCAGCGTCAGCACCGAGCCCTCGAGGCGGTCCTCGATGCTCTCGTTGCGCACCCGCAGGGCGGCGAAGTCGAGCTCGGCTCGCAGCTGGGCGAGACCCATCGCGCTCGCCCGCCGGGTCTCGGCCATGGCGCCACCGGTGGCGATCATCGCCTTCGACGGGATGCAGTCCCACAGGTGGGCGGCGCCTCCGACGATGTCGCGCTCGACCAGCGTCACCTGCGCCCCGTGGCGGGCGGCGTGGGTGGCCGCCGTGTGCCCCGCCGGCCCCCCGCCGATGATCACGAACCGCGTCGCCATGAGCGTCGAGGGTACCGGTGCGCCCTGCGGGCTCGCCTCGGCGCACGGCTGCCGTCACACCTCCTCCGTACCCTCGGTGCATGGGTGACGACGCCGGCATGCTGCTCAGCTCCCACTTCGAGGAGGCGCTCGCCTACGCCACCGCCGTGCACCGCAGGCACTGGCGGAAGGGCACCACGATCCCTTACGTCTCGCACCTCCTCGGCACCTGCTCCCTCGTCCTCGAGGACGGCGGCACCGAGGACGAGGCGATCGGGGCGCTCCTCCACGACGCCGTCGAGGACAGAGGTGCGCACCTCCTGGCGGAGATCGAGGAGAGCTTCGGCCGAGAGGTGGCTGCGATCGTGGAGGGGTGCTCCGAGGTGCGCAACGTCACCGAGGGCGCCCCAGAGCTCCCCTGGCGACACCGGAAGGAGCGCTACCTGGCTCACCTCGAGGTCGCCCCGCCGAGCGTGCTGCGAGTCTCCAACGCCGACAAGGTCCACAACGCCAGGGCGGTCCTGGCCGACCACCGGCAGATGGGCGCCCGCGTGTGGGAGCGCTTCAACCCGGAGGCCCGCAGCCCCGAGATCCAGCTGTGGTACCTGGGCGCGCTGGCGGAGGTGTTCGCACGACGCCGCACCGACTCGTTCCTCGTCACCGAGCTGCAGGCCGCCGTGCAGGCGCTCTGCGACCTCTCGGAGACCTAGCCGGCCCCCTCTTAGACGACCGTCAGGGCTTGCGGCGGCGGGTGGTCTTGCGGGTGCGGTAGTGCATGTCCTTGCTGGTCGTCCCGGTCCACTCGTTCGGCGCCATCATCGAGCCCGACGCATCGATCGCCTCGGCCTGGTCGAGGAGCTCCTGTGGCCGGGAGGACAGGGGCGCCTGCTCGCGGAGGCGGGCGGCCGACCCCGCCAGGAGGTTCCTGGCAGCGGCGAAGTCGCCCTCGTCCGCCTGCTTCCTCGCCTCCCGCTCGGCCTGGGCGGCCTCGAGCACGACGACCTCCTCGACGACGGCTCCGTCGACGGCGGCACCGTCGACGTCGAGGCCGGCTGCGACGTTGACGAGGACCGGCACCGTGACGTCGTGCAGGGCGGGCACGGCGGTGACGTCGGTCCACCGCAGGCGGACCTCCGCCACCTTCCTCGGACCGAGCTCCGCCACGGCGGGGATGCCGAGGCGGAACACGATGCGACGGCGGTCGCCACCCCAGGCGTCGCCGAGCGCGAGCTGCACGCCGCCCGGGACGGGCGTGGCGGGGTGGTCGTTGAGGACGGCCAGCACCTCCACGTCGGCGCCGGGGCGGATCTCGACGCTCACGTTCTGGGCCACCGTCGACGCCAACCCCTCGAACTCCTCGGCGAAGATGGCCGGAGCGTCCTCAGGGCCGGCTGCGTAGTGGGCGTTGCCGCCGCCGGCGTCCGCCATGTCGCTCAGCAGCTGCTCGTCGAAGCCGTCGCCGAAGCCGATGGTCGACGTCACGGCGCCCTGGGTGCGGGCACCGCTCGTCATGGCCACCAGACGCTCTGGTTCGACCACGCCGACGTTGGCCCGCCCGTCCGTGAGCAGCACCACCGCCCTCGGCCCGTCACCGGTGGCCCGGCCCAGCTCCTCGAGCCCCTTCAGCCAGCCACCCGACAGGTTCGTCGTCCCACCCGGCCAGATCCCGTCGATCGCGGCGGCGAGCCTGTCACCGTCCACCCCCTCGAGGCCGGCCACCAGCGTCACCTCGTCGTCGAACGCCACGATGGCCAGCTCGTCCTCGGGCCGCAGCCGGCGCACCAGATGGGTGGCGCACGCCTTGGTCGCCTCGAGCTTCTCGCCCCCCATCGATCCCGACCGGTCGAGCACGAGCGCCACGTGCAGCGGCGCCCGCTCATCAGAACCGGGCGCCTCGGGGAACGACAGCTCCAACATCGCGTGCACCGCGTTCGCCGACTCCATGGCGACGAACGTGTGGTCCAACCGAACTGATGCGTCCATGCGCACCTCCCTCTTCCGGAGCGGAGGTACGTGGGTGCCGTGACAAGGACGCAGTCGACAGGTCAGACGATGCGGCTGGTGCCCTCCGCCCAGTAGCGGTCTCGGAGCTCGCGCTTGTAGAGCTTGCCGGTCGGGAG
>CADCSY010000092.1:0-2995 GCA_902805555.1 uncultured Acidimicrobiales bacterium
GACCAGCGGTGTGAGGAGGAGGGTAGTCCCCCCGGCCACCGCCAGCACGAGGAGGTAGCCGGACATGGCCCCATGCTCGCAGGACCGGGCGCCCCCTGGCGCGAGCCGGGCTCAGCCCGGGGCCGGCCCGGCGCTCGAACGGGCCTCAGCTCGAGTCGCCCGCAGCCGTCGGGAACGCGACGGCCACCGCCCGCCCGACCAGGTCGTCGAGCAGCGCAGCCGTGGCCTCGTACGCCGAGTCGGGCCCGCCCATGGGGTCGGCGACGTCGTCGTTCGGGTCGGCGCCGAGCAAGGACGTGCGCCCGCGACCACGTCCCAGCCTCTCCAGCCAGCCGTGGAGAGGCTCAGCCGTCTCACGAGCGCCGAGCGCCTCCCCGCGCCGTACGAGCTCCTTCAACGTGAACGTGCGGGGCCACGCCGGCGGGCTCAGCACGACTGCGGTCCGAGCGTGACTCCGCGCCATGCAGAGGATGAGGTCAGCCGCCGCCACCTCGTCGCCCGTCAGCGTGCGACTGCGGCGTCCGTTGAGGTCGAGGTCGCGCTGCGCCATCGCGCGGACCGACCCACCCGAGACGGGCACGCCTCCCGGCAGCGAGCCGGCCGAGGTGACGGTGGCGGGAACACCACGCTGGTCGAGGGCTCGCTGCAGCAGGAGCTCGGCCATGGGCGAGCGGCACTGGTTCGCCGTGCACAGGGTCAGGATCTGCACGACGCACCCGCGCCGCTCACGGGTAGGGCGTGAACGCCGAGCACAGCGCGGCCACCTCGGCACGCACCGCCGCCAGCTCGCCGGGCTCGTCCCGGTGGCGCAGGGCCCAGGCCAGGAGCCGGGCCACCTCCGGCATCTCCGCCTCGGTCATGCCGGCGGTGGTGATGGCCGGGGTGCCGAGGCGGACGCCGCTCGTGACGAACGCCGAGCGGGGGTCGTTCGGGATCTGGTTCTTGTTGAAGGTGATGCCGGCGGCGTCGCCTGCGGTCTGGGCGGCCTTGCCGGTGAGGCCCTCGTCGAAGGGCCGGAGGTCGACGAGCACGAGGTGGTTCTCGGTGCCGCCCGACGACATGCGGAAGCCCTCCCCCTCGAGCGCCAGGGCCAGCGCCGCGGCGTTCGCCACGATCTGGCGGGCGTAGGCGGCGAAGCCGGGCTCGGCGGCCTCCCGGAAGGCGACGGCCTTGCCGGCGATGACGTGCTCGAGCGGCCCGCCCTGCGTGCCGGGGAAGATGGCCCGGTCGATGGCGGGCGCCAGCTCCTCGGTGCTGAGGATGCAGCCGCCGCGAGGGCCGCGCAGCGTCTTGTGGGTGGTGAAGGTGACCACGTCGGCCACGCCCACCGGGGACGGGTGGACCCCACCGGCCACGAGGCCGGCGACGTGGGCCATGTCGAACATGAGCCTGGCGCCGACGGCGTCGGCGATCTCCCGGAAGGGCGCCGGGTCGATGATGCGGGGGTAGGCGGTGGCGCCGGCCACGATGAGCTTCGGGCGGTGCTCCTCGGCCAGCCGGGCCACGAGGGCCATGTCGATCCGCTCGGAGTCGCTGTCGACGCCGTAGGAGACCCACTCGTAGAACTGCCCGGCCTGGCTTGCAGGCAGGCCGTGGGTGATGTGGCCGCCCTGGTCGAGGCGAAGGCCCATGACGGTGTCGCCCGGCTCGAGCAGCGCCAGGTAGGCGGCTGCGTTGGCGTTGGCCCCCGAGTGCGGCTGGACGTTGGCGTGCTCGGCCCCGAAGAGCGCCTGCACCCGCCGCCGGGCCAGCTCCTCGACCTCGTCGACCACCCCGTTGCCGCCGTAGTAGCGCTTCCCCGGGTAGCCCTCCGAGTACTTGTTGGTGAGGCACGAGCCCACCGCCTCCATGACGGCGGGGGAGGTGAAGTTCTCGGACGCGATGAGCTGGAGCCCGGTGTTCTGGCGCTCGAGCTCCCGATCGAGCAGGCCGGCCACCTCCGGGTCGGTCGCAGCGAGGTCCCGGGCCGACAGGCCCACCACCTGGTCGGTCACGGCTGCCCCACGACCGGGCGGCCGGCGCCGAGCGAGCCGGCCGCCGCAGCGTCCTCGAGCGCGGTGATCTTCTCGAGCCTGCGGGCGTGGCGGCCGGCCTGCCAGGTCGACGACAGGAAGGTGTCGAGCGACTCCACCGCCACCTGCGGGCCGGTGAGGCGGGCTCCGATGCAGACCACGTTGGCGTCGTTGTGCTCCTTGGCCATGCGGGCGGAGGTGACGTCGTGCACGACCGCGGCCCGCACACCCTGGACCTTGTTGGCGGCGATCGAGATCCCGATCCCCGTCCCGCACACGCACACCCCCACCTCGGCCGATCCGTCGGCCACGGCCCGGCCGACGGCGGCGCCGAAGTCCGGGTAGTCGACGGACTCGTCGCCGGTCGTCCCCAGGTCGTCGACCTCGTGGCCCCCCTGGGCCAGGAACGCGACGAGCTCGGCCTTGAGGTGGACGCCTGCGTGGTCGGCGCCGATGGCGATGCGCATGGCTTCCGATGCTACGGCCGGCGCCGGCACCCGAGGGACCCCCGGCCGTCACCTACCGTTCGGCGGTGCCCCTCGACCCCCGCACCCCCGTCCTCGTCGGCGCCGGCCAGCTCGTGCAGCGCCAGGAGCCGGCCGACGCCCTCGAGCCGGTGGCGATGATGGCCGAGGCCGCCCGACGGGCCGCCGAGGACGCCGGGGCACCCGGGCTGCTCGCCCGGGTGCAGGCGGTCCACGTGGTGCGGCTCGTGTCGTGGCGCTACGCCGACCCGGGCGCGCTCGTCGCCGGGATGATCGGCGCGCCCTCGGCCACCACCGGCGTCTCGCCCATGGGCGGCAACGCCCCTCAGGCGCTCGTCAACGCCGCGGCGGCCGACATCCAGGCGGGGCGGGTCGACGTCGTGCTGCTCGTCGGGGCCGAGGCGTCGCGGACCCGCCAGGCGTACCGCAAGGCGGACGAGCGGCCGTCGTGGACCGTGCAGCCCGAGGGGACGCCGCCGGCCGCGGTCGTGGGCACCG